>CALFRK010000091.1 GCA_937919625.1 uncultured Ilumatobacter sp. | reverse complement strand
CGACGCGTTCGCCGACGCCATCGTTCGCCTGATCGCCCGCTGACCGTCAGCTGACAAGCGCGTTGGCACGCTCGAACACGTCGTCGAGCATCTGTTCGGTCAGTCGGCCGGTGAACGTGTTCTGCTGGCTCGGATGAAACGAGCACACAAGAGTCTGCCCCCCGTCCAATGGCACCACGACGCCGTGACCAAACTTCGGCCGCGGCCGAACCCCGAAATGCCGGCACGCTGCGTCGTACCCGAACCCACCGAGGCACACGACGACCTGTGCTCGGCTCAGCAGCTCGAACTCGCGGTGGAGAAATGGCGCACAGGCGTCGCGCTCGGATGGCAACGGCTTGTTGGCGGGCGGCGCGCACTTGACAGCGGCGGTGACCCATGCGTCGGTCAACCGCAACCCGTCGGCGGTCGACACCGACTCGAGCTGGCTGGCGAGTCCGGCCCGGTGCATCGCCCGAAACAGCCAGTCACCGCTGCGATCACCGGTGAACACCCTCCCTGTGCGGTTGGCGCCGTGGGCTGCGGGTGCCAGCCCGAGCACCACGATCCGCGCATTCGGGTCACCAAAGCCCGGGACCGGGCGACCCCAGTACGTCTCGCTGCGATACGAGGCCCGTTTCTCGACCGCGACCTGTTCCCTCCAATCGACGAGGCGCGGGCATGCCCTACACTCGATCACGTCCGCTTCGAGGGTGATCGGTAGCTCGGCATCGCGGGTCACGATCTTCGACAGTATGTTGAACAGCCACATGGCGACGAAGAAGACCCCACCTCCGGCCACGAGGCCGACCACCGTGCTGCTCGTGCGCCACGGACAGACTCCCACTACGGGTCGTTTGCTTCCCGGACGTGCCCCAGGTCTGCACCTCGCCGAACTCGGCGTGCAACAGGCCGAAAGGGCCGGCGACCGGATCGCCGAGCTGAAACGAGTCGACGCCATCTACTGCTCACCGCTCGAGCGCGCCCGCCAAACCGCCGCCCCGATCGGTAAGGCGATCGGCATCCGCCCCAAGGTTGACAGGGGTCTGCTCGAGTGCGACTTCGGCGACTGGACGGGGGCCGAGCTCAAGCAGCTGATGAAGCTCCCCGAATGGCGCACGGTCCAGAAGGCACCCTCCAGCTTTCGCTTTCCAAACGGCGAGAGCTTCACCGAGATGCAGGTGCGGATCGTGACTGCGCTCGATCGGCTGAGGGCGCGGCATCCCGGTGGCGTGATCGTGTGTGTCAGCCACGCCGACCCGATCAAGGCCGCCATGGCACATGCCCTCGGCACCCACATCGACCTGTTCCAACGGATCGTAATTTCCACATGCTCGATCAGCGCCATCACCTGGTCGACCGACGGACCGATCGCCTTGACCGTCAACTCGACGGGCGGCTCGCTGTCCGAGCTGACACCGTCATGAGCCCGTCGGTCACCGCAACGGCGGCAACAAGATGAGCGTCTTCTACGAGTTCGAAGAGCTCGATGCCTTCACCACCGGGGCGGTCGGTCGGCCGGGTGAACGGATCTTCTTCCTACAAGCCAGGCATGGTCGCCAACGGGTCGCCGTCAAGTGCGAGAAGCAGCAGGTCACGGCGATCGCACGATACCTCGAACGGGTACTCAACGATCTACCGCCGCCCGATGACAAGCCGATGGCGGGCGCGCTCGAGTTGGCCCAGCCTGTCGATGAGGTCTTCGTGCTCGGCCCGATCGGACTCGGCTACGACCGCAACGCCGACCGCTTGATCGTGCAACTCGAAGAGGCGGGCGCCTACGACGAGGATGGCGAAGAGCTCGAAGGCCGCGACGGGCACATCCGTCTGTACGTGACCCGCGCCCAGGCGGCGTCGTTCTGCGAGCACGCGGTCAAGGTCGTCGCCGCCGGCCGACCGGACTGTCAGTGGTGCAGCCACCCGATCGACCCCGACGGTCATGCATGCCCGCGCATGAACTGACCGTGCTGGCGTCCGAAGCGATCCCCGATCCGGTCGCCTTCTTGATGAATGCCGAGCCAGAGGTCGAGGGCCGGATGCCGTGGAGTTCGAACGCCACCTTCCTGGTCACGATGCGAATCGACGAGGTCCAGCAGCGAGCCATCTACAAACCAGTTCGCGGCGAACGTCCGCTGTGGGACTTCGAGCCGGGCCTGCACAAACGCGAGCGGGCCGCCTATCTGCTCAGCGAACACCTCGGCGTCGGCGTCGTGCCTCCAACCGTGATTCGAGACGGACCGCTCGGCGAAGGTTCGTACCAGTGGTTCGTCGACGCCGACCACCGCCAGCATTACTTCACGATCTTCGAGCAGTACCAGAATCTCCACGATCAGTGCCGCCACATCGCCGTGCTCGACATTCTGGCCAACAACACCGACCGAAAGTCGGGTCATTGCCTGCTCGCCCACGAGAGAGTGTGGGCGATCGACAACGGGTTGTGCTTCAGCTCGCCCTACAAGCTGCGCACCGTGATCTGGGAGTTCGGCGGTGAGGACATCGCCGATCACCTACTCGACCGCGTCGCCCCGCTTGTCGAACAGATACCTGTCGACATCGCGTCGCTGCTCGACGCCGAAGAGATCGTCGCAATGCAGCACCGCGCCACCAAACTCGTAACCGAACGGGTGCTCCCCAACGATGAGCACCGCCACAGCTACCCCTGGCCACTGGTCTGAGTCGTGGCTGAACCGGAGCGCGACGAGCGCCTCGCCGCGCTGATCCACTCGGTCGAGCTCGACGGGTTGGTACGACTGATCGACGATCGCTGTTCGGACAGCGACTGGTCTGGTCTCCTGCGCTTGCGCGATCGATGCCTGGCCGCCACGCGGGAGACCGGGCGTCAGCTGTGGCCGGCGGCGACGCTGGCCGAGTACCGGCTGGCGCTGCTGGCGCCACCCGAGTGGGCCGCCACCGTGCTCGACGGGGAGGCCGGTCGATTCACGCTCGGCCCATTGTCGGAAGTCGCCGCAGTACGCCACACGTGGCGCCAACTGGCTCCCCACCTCGCCTCGGTACCGATCAGCCTGTTCGTCGCCCACGAGCGCTCGATCCGCGGCGAGCAGATCGACGCGGCGACGCTGGAAGATCTCCCGCCGGTGCTCGACATCCCTGCCGCGATTCAGCCGTGGGAGCCCAACTATCCACTGTCGACCTATACCGAGGAAGGGGCCGAGCACCCCGACCCGACGACATCGGGGGTGCTCGAATCGGTAACGGCGACCCAGCACGGCACGCTTGTCGACGACGACGCCACCGAGCTTGCCGTCCGCCAACTGGTCGAGGCCTGGACCGCCGCCTCCACGGGCCGCGCCGAGATCGCTTGTGTCGAGGGAACCGGGCTCGACGCGCTCGGTGCGCTCGGCGTTCGGTCGGCACGCCTGGTCGAGATCCCTGCATCAGAGGCACTGGCACACCTCGCTTGGGCCGGCGCAAGTGGTGCTGCACAGGGCCGGCGGCGCGGCATGGCAATCGGTCGGTTCTCGATGTGGTGGCTGCTTGGCGCACTGGGCGACCTGCACGATGAGTGGCCGCCCACCAACGACGAGATCGACGAACTGCTCGCCAATCTGCGCTGGTATCGCTGGGACGCCCACGAACCCGAGGGCGGTTGGCGCCTGCAACTGCTGATCGAGGACAGCGCCGAGCGACTGGCCTGGGCGATCAACGCCACCGACCAGGCCTGAGCGTCCCGCCCAACGCTATTCGTCGGGCTCGATGTGGGCGATCTGTTCGAGCTGGCGCCAGATGCCAGCGAGGATCAGTGCCGAGCCGACAAAGGCGAACCAGAACGGAGCTGTGACACCCCACAGGCCGGCGATCAGTCCGCCCAGCGCAGCACCGACCACCAGGCTCCCGAATACGCCCACCAGGTACACGCTGGCCACCCGGCCCTGAAACTCGGCCGGCACGGCCCGCTGGCGGATTGTCGACGCCGTGGTACCCCACGCTGCTTCGTGCATGCCGAACACGAACAAGACTCCGATCGCCACCGACGCCGAAGTCGTGACCGCCAGCGTGAGATGGGTGATCGTCTCGATGATCAACCCGATCCGCATGATGTTGGCGAGCCCCAGATTCTTCTCGAGCCAGCCGTAGGCCATGGTTCCGACGATCCCGCCGACCCCCGCCGACATCGTCAGCAAGCCGAACCCGAGCGGGCCCAACCCGAGCCGCTCGAGTGCGTACAGCACGAGGATCGAGATCGCCGCCCCGAACGTGATGTTGAACAGCACGACGGTCATCGTCAACGTTCTGACCGGCGGGTGATTCCACAGCCAGCGAACACCTGCCGCGATCTCCGTGCGGACGCGGGGCCGCAGCTCTGGGCGGGCCGGCATCGTCGTTGCGATCCGCCGGATCAAAACGGCGCCCAAGGCGACCGACACCGCCTGCGTCACGAACGGCCACGCCATACCCGCCGCGAACAACACGGCGCCCAACGGTGGTCCCGCCAACCGGTTGAGTGTGATGTCGCCGAACATCAGACGGGCGTTGCAGATTCCGAGATCTGCCTTGTCGACCAACATCGGCAACAGGGTGCTGCCGGTGGTATCGACAAAAGTCTCCGCAGTGCCGAGCACGAACATCGTGGCCAGCACGACGCCGACATTGACCGCGTCGGTCACGATCGTCACGGTGAGGGCGGCCAACGCCGCCGCCCGGAGGATGTTGACGACGATGATGATCATCCGCCGGTCAAGGCGGTCGGCGATCACGCCCGCGTACAGCCCGAACAACACCCAGGGCAGCCGCTGAAGCAACGTCGCCAGCGCCACGAGCAACGGATCTCGTGTCTGCGAGGCGACCAACAACGGGCCTGCCGCCAGAGCGATGCCGTCGCCGATGTTGGTTACCCACCACGACGCCAGCAGCCACCTGAAGCTCGACCCCATCCTGGGGGGCGCAACGGCGTCGACGATCCGGCTCACGGCCGTCGAACGCTACCCGCCCCCGCTCGTCGGGGCGGGTTGGGATTGCCTACTGTCGCCGACATGCGAGGACTCACCGACCGTGTTGTGATCGTCACCGGGGCAGGTGGCGGGATCGGAGGCGCCACCGCCCAACGTTTCGCCGAGGAGGGTGCCGTCGTCGGCGTACTCGACCGCGACGCGGCGACCGCCGAGGCGACGGCTGCATCGATAGTCGCCGGCGGTGGACAAGCGATCGCCGTGCGATGCGACATCACCGATCTCGATGTAGTCCTGGCCTCGATCGCCAACGTCGAGGCCGAGTTCGGACCGATCGACGTGTTGGTCAACAATGCCGGCTGGGACATCTTCAAACCGTTCCTGCAGACCGTGCCGGACGAATGGCGCAAGCTGATCGACATCAATCTGGTCGGCGTGCTCAACATGCACTACGCCGTGCTACCCGGCATGGTCGAGCGCGGATACGGCCGCGTGGTCAACGTCGCCTCTGATGCAGCTCGCGTCGGGTCGTCGGGTGAGGCGGTATACGCCGCCTGCAAGGCGGGCATCACCGGACTCACCAAGACGCTCGCCCGAGAGCACTCCAAGCACGGCATCACGCTCAACGTCGTGTGCCCCGGGCCGACCGACACCAGTCTGTTCGCCAGCGTTCTCGAAGGGGCCGCCAACCCCGAGAAGCTGAAGGCGGCTTTCGAGCGTTCGGTGCCGCTCGGTCGGATTGGCCGACCCGACGATCTGCCAGGCGTGATCTGTTTTCTTTCCAGCGACGACGCGGCGTTTATCACCGGTCAGACGATCAGCGTCTCCGGCGGCCTCACGATGGCCGGCTGAACCGGGTGTTGTGGGATTCAGGCTGAAGCGCCCGAGTAGCGCCGGGTGCCGAGCCTCCAGAACCATCGCGTGGCTGTGAAGGCGACCACCATGAAGGCAACCGTGATCACCAACCGGGTCAGCGTGAGCCGACCGGTCAACGATTCGGACGGCACAGTGATCGCGAACCCGAGCGGCACCAGATATGTCAACATCAGCCGCAGCCAGACCGGGTACACGGTGACGGGGTACTGACCGGCGCGGTAGAGACCGGTGAACAGCTCTTGCACCATGTCCATCCGCACCACCCAGAACGCCCCCGCCGTGAGCACTAGCCACAGGCAGTAGATCAATAACATTCCAGCCGCCAGCGTGATCACGAACCCGGCAACCTCGCCGGCGTCGAAATCGGCTTTCAACTCGGCGAGGCCCCAGATCATCACCGCCAGCCCGACGACGGCATCGGTAAGCCTCCAGATCCGGAACTCGCGCAGGCTTGAGAGCAGCTGGGAATCGACCGGCTTGGTGAGCACGTAGTCGAACGTGCCGCGTTCGATATCGCCCATCACTCGGCCCATGTTCGGTTCGACTACAAATCCGATCAGGCCACCGACCAACGTGAAGACCCCCATCACGACCAGCAGCTCCGGACGGGTCCATCCGCCGAGTTGATCGGTGCGGTCGAAGATCAACGCCAGCACCACCAGTCCGGTGCTGATCGCCACCAGCGACTGGATCAGCTGGATCACGAAATTGGCCCGGTATTGCAGCTCGTTCATCACACCGATCCGCAAGTGCAGCCAGGCGATCCGCAGGCCGCCGAGCAGGTGCCGATCTGTACGAGTATCGAATTCTCGCTGCGGGGGGCTCATCCGTTTACCGCCGTATAGGCCTTGATCGCCCGCCGCCACATCAACTGCACGCCGGCGATTCCGATCGCGATCCACACGAACTGGCGGACCAGACCGATCACGAGTTCGCGGCTGGTGATCGGCCCCACCAACGCCGTGATCGGAAACCCGAAGGTCGACTCGAACGGCAGATAGCCGGCCAGCGTCTGCGCCCACTCTGGCATCAGCGAGACCGGAAGCAGGCGTCCGGACAACAACAGCTCAGCAGCGAAGTAGGCCTCGAAGATGGCGCTCACCCTCGTGGTCCAGATCGTGACCATGCCGAGCATCCAGAGGAACAGCGAGCGGATCAGGTAGGCACCCCAGATTGCGATGCCAAAAACGGCGATCTGGGCGATCGTCGGGCTCAGCTCGGGGCGAAAGATCAATGACAAGATGCCCGCGATCGGCAACCACAGCACGATCACGACAACCTTCCAACCGGCGAACGAGCCGAGGTCGTAATGGATCGGGTGCAGCGGCCGAGCCAGGTGACCCGACAGTTCGCCCTCGCGGATCCGCTGTTCCCACCCGAACGGTGTGAACACGATGTTCATGTTTCGCACCAGTGTCCAGACGATGTAGTAAGCCGCAAACGTGCCGGGCGTGTAGCCGCCGACGTCGCCGCCCTGCTGGCGGGCGATCGTAGACCAGACGACCAAATACACGACCGGCTCGGCGACCATGCCGATCATGTAGAAATAGTTGCCGACCCGGTACTGGAACCCCTGCATCATCGAGGTGCGGGCGAGGGTCGCGTACAGACGCACGTACGACCGGACCGCACTCTCGCGGTCGATCGATTCGTGCACTCCGGTGGCGACTTCTGTCATGCCGGCTTCACACTGGCGAATGCGAGTTCGATGACATCATCGATCGGTGGATCCTCAACGGTCAGGTCGCGTACCGGCAACTCCGACAACAGTCGGGCGGTGACGGATGCCGTTTGGTCACGGGCGATTCGCAACGTCGTGCGCGTGGCGCTCGACTCGATAACTTCACCATAGTTGGACAGATCGGCAGGCTCGTCAAGCGTCACCACCAGGGTCTTGTGTCCGGCAAACTGCTGGGACAGCACACTGAGCGGGCCATCGAACAGAAGCGATCCATGGTGGATCACGATCACCCGCTCACACAGTGCCTCGACGTCTGCCATGTAGTGCGTGGTCAGCATGATGCTGGCGCCGTAGCGCCGGTTGTAGTCGGCCAAGAAGGCCCGAATTCGGCGCTGCATCGTGACGTCGAGACCGAGCGTTGGTTCGTCGAGAAACAAGATCTCGGGGCGGTGTAAGAGCGAGTTGGCGATCTCTGCCTTCATTCGTTCACCGAGCGACAGGTTGCGGACCGGCTTGTTGACGAGTGGGCCGAGCTCGAGCAGTTCGATCAACTCGTCACGTTGCGCCGTGAACATCGCCTCGGGCAGCCGGTAGATCGCCCGCGTCAGCTCAAAGCTGTCGAGCGCCGGAAGGTCCCATTGGAGCTGGTTGCGGTTGCCCATCAACAACGTCATGCGGCGCAGGTAGTCACGCTCACGTTTCCAGGGTTCGTGGCCGAGCACGCGGGCGGTGCCATCGGACGGGTGCAGCAGCCCGGACAGCATCTTGAGCGTCGTGGTCTTGCCGGCCCCATTGGGTCCGAGAAATCCGACGATCTCGCCCGGCGCGATCGAGAACGTCACGTCCTCCACGGCCACGACGTCGCGATGTTCACGGTGCACCAGGCTCTTGATCGAGGCCGCCAGACCGGCCTCGCGAACCGGCACCTCAAACACCTTGCGAAGATCGGTGACCGACACGGCAGCACCCGCGGCCAATGGTGCTGACGCGGGCTGCTTGTTAGATCGTCGAGTTGACACGTGGTGACCGTACTCGCGCTAAGCGCGACGGGCGCCGACAGTTTGTTGGTCAGCGGATCGGCGGATCTTCGCCTGCTCGGTCATCGGGAGGTCATTGCCGGCCGGTCACCACCGGCATGGGCAAACCGCCAAACGTCGTGGTCGGTGCTGAGCCCGAGGCGTTGGTGCAACTGTTGGGCGGGTTGCCGACGGTGACGGCAAGGCCCACAGTGTGGTCACTACGCCCGACAACCGGACGCGACACGCTCGTTAGCGGCCTTGGAGAGCCTCGATCAGTTTCGGCATCACCTTGTGGACGTCGCCCACAATGCCGAGGTCGGCGACACCAAAGATCGGTGCCTCCTTGTCTTTGTTAATGGCGATGATGTTCTTCGAGCCCTTCATGCCGACCATGTGCTGTGTGGCACCGGAGATGCCGCAGGCGATGTATACGTTTGGCTTGACGACCTTGCCGGTCTGGCCGACCTGCATCGAGTACGGCACCCAGCCGGCGTCGACGATCGCACGCGAGGCACCGGCGGCACCCTTGAGCAGATTGGCGAGATCACTGACCATCGCGTATTTGTCTTTCTCGCCGAGCCCGCGACCACCCGAGACCACGATGCCCGCTTCGTCGAGCTTCGGACCGGTCGACTCTTCGACGTGCACGGCGATGACCTTGGCCGAACCAGCGGCGCCCAGGTCGGGAATCGGGGCGGCAACAACTTCGCCGTTACCAGCGGCGCCCGCAGCGGCCTCGAACGACTTCGGCCGGAACCCCGCCAGAAACGGGCCAGAACCAGTGAACGTGGTGGTGACCATCGTTTCGCCGCCAAACACCGGCGTCGTGACCCGGACCGCATCGCCGTCGACAACAATGTCGACATTGTTGGTTAGCACCGTGCGGTCGAGTTTGACCGACAGTCGGCTCATCACGTCGCGACCCTCATAGCTCTGAGGGAACATGATCAGGTCAGGTGAATCGCCACCGTCGATCACAGCCTTGATCGCTGATGCGCCGGCAACGCCGGGCAGGTTGCCGCCCAAATCGCCGGTCGAATAGACCTTGGCGGCGCCGTACTCGCCGAGTGCACCGGCGATGCCCGCACCATCACCGACAACGAATGCCGACACGATGCCACCGAGCGAACCGGCCTTAGAGAGCAGTTCGAGCGTGCTCGACGACGGTGCTCCGTTGGTTTCTTGAGCGAAGACCCAGATGTTATTGATACCCATGATTCGATTCTCCGTTCTCTACTTCGCTCAGATGACTTTGAGGTTCTCGAGGAACGCCACGATCTTCAGGTGGGCCTCGCCATCGTCTTCTACGATCTCGCCGGCCTGGCGGGCGGGCGCCTGCTCGATACCGGTGATCTGCTGAAAGGCGCCTCCCCAACCGACGGGCGTGATGCCCAAGTCGGCGGCGGTGACGGTGTCGACCGGCTTCGACTTGGCGGCCATGATGCCCTTGAAGCTGGGATAGCGGGGCTCGACCACGCCGGCGGTGACGCTGATCACTGCAGGCAACGAGCAGACAACCTCGTCATAGCCGTTCTCACTCTGGCGGTTGACCTTGATGGTGTCACCGTCGACGACGACGCTCTTGGCGAATGTGACAGACGGAAGCCCGAGCACTTCGGCGATCTGCTCGGGCACAGTTCCGGTGTATCCATCGCTCGACTCGGTGCCGGCGATGATCAGGTCGGCGTGGCCGAGCTTCTGCGCCGCGGCGGCCAGCACCTTGGCGGTGGTCAAAGCATCGGAGCCGCTGAGCTCGGGGTCGGAGACGAGTACACCCTTGGCGGCACCCATGGCGAGCGCCGTGCGCATGCCCGATACTTCACCGTTGGGAGCCATCGAGATGATGCCCACCTCCCCGCCGCCGGCCGCGCCGACCAACTGGAGAGCCATTTCCACGCCATAGCTGTCGGACTCATCGAGGATGAGCTTCCCGTCGCGCTTCAGCGTGTTCGTCGAGGGATCCAACTCACCTGGCAGGGCCGGGTCGGGGATCTGCTTCACGCACACAGTCACGTTCATAGATTCACAAGCTACCGATCGGTGGCGCCTCCGCCCAAGCCGAAGCGAGGTTCGATCCGACTCTCGACACACGTCACACCCGCGCTGATACCGTTCGCGTCCTTGCGGATAATGCTCGTGGTCAACTCGTTTGCGTCATCGGTGACGGCGCGCAACACGGTGGTCGTTCATCGGCGGTTGGCGCGCGGGCACGATGTCGAGGTTGTCGAGACGAACCGGCGCGGCCACGCCACACGCTTTGCCCACGACGCTGCGCGGCGCGGCGTCGACGTCGTCATCGGCTACGGCGGCGACGGCACCCTCAACGAGGTGGCCACCGGCATCGCCGGCACCGACACCGCTCTGGGTGTGTTGCCAGGCGGATCGACCAACGTCTTCGCCCGCACGATCGGCCTCCCCAACGACCCGATCGCGGCTGTCGAGCTGCTCGCCGCCGGGATCGACGCGGCCGACATGCGTCCGATCGGACTCGGCCGCGTCAATGGGCGATTTTTCTGCTTTCACACCGGGATCGGCTACGACGCCGCAGTCGTGCAAGCCGTCGAACGCCGGGCCTCACTCAAACGCTGGCTCGGGCATCCGCTGTTCATCTCGGCCGCGCTCACGACATGGCTGCGCGGCTACGACCGACACGACCCACACTTCTCGCTCGACGCCGGCGACCGCGGCCACGTCGATGATGGGTACTTCTCGATCGTCCTCAACACCAACCCGTACACCTATCTCGGCAACCGGGCGCTCGATCTATCACCCGCCGCCACACTCGACCGCGGTCTGGTTGTGGTGACGTTCCGCACCTTGCGGGTGCTCCCGATCCTGCGTGGGCTCGGTTCGGCTCTGCGTGGCGGCGGCGTCACCACCAGCGAGCACCTGGTCGAATGGAGCGACGTCGACCACATGGTGGTCGAACATGTCGAACCATTTCCGTATCAGGTCGACGGTGATTTTCTCGGCTCGGTCAATCGGCTCGAGTTCGATCACATTCCCGACGCCGTGCAGTTGGTATTCCCAGGTTCGGCTGACTCACACCTGACGGGCAGCGACGGTTAGCTTCTGAGCGCTTCGTGACGAACGGCGAGGGCGACGTCGGGCACATTCGTGCAGATCCCGTCGATCCCCCATGCGATCAACTGGCGCATCCGCTCTGGGTCGTCGCACGTCCATGTGTTGACGGCCAGCCCGGCTGCGTGGGCTGCACGGACGACATCGGCATCGAGGGCATCGACGTAGGGATGGATTGCCACATGCCGAGCCGCCACCGTGGCGGTCAGTTGCTCGGGGCCGGCCCCCACCACCAGCCAGGCGGTGCGGACGCCGGGCGCCAGACGTCGCACCGTGTCGACCGTTGCGAGCCGGAACGACGACACCAGCCATCGCTGATCGGCACCCCTGGCGCCGAGTTCGATGACCGTGCGGTGAGCGACCCAATCGGACGGATCGAAGTCAGGCTCGGACGGGCTGTTCTTGATCTCGACGTTGACGAACGCCCCGGCGCAGGCGTCGAGTGCCGCCGACAACGACGGCACGTGATCCGGCAGTTCTGTCGACGCCGTGTGACGGATCACCCGGCCATCGTCAAGCACCGCGTCGTGATGTACCACGAGGGCGTCATCGACGGTTCGACGCACATCGAGTTCGATGCCTTCGGCCCCCATCTCAACGGCACGCCGAAAGGCGGCGATCGTATTTTCCGGCTCGGCGCGCGAGGCGCCACGATGGGCGATGACAACGGTCATGTCACGATCGTCGCAGATCGCGCCACCGGCGCCGATCAACACACATCACTCCATCTGAATTTCAGATGGGCACCGAGGTTCTATCTGATCTTCTTGTCAACGGTTCTGCCATGATCTAACGTTGTCGCTGCGAGTGGCAATGCCCTCTTCATCCCCCGTTCATCTGCATGATCGGCGGTGTGAAGTCGTAGTCTCCTGCTCGTCGGCCGCTGGCCGCCACCTCTTTATCTACGAGGAGTTCTCCTTCGTGTCGAACCTCGCGTCCACCCTCGCTCTTGCCGTCGCAGAAGACACCTGGCGAGACTTCGCCTTGTGTCGCGATACCGATCCGGATCTGTTCTTTCCGGTCGGCACCACGGGCCAGGCCTTGATCTCCATCGATCACGCCAGGCGGGTCTGTGGCGAGTGCGCCGTGACCGGCGATTGCCTCGACTTTGCGCTCGAGACCAACCAGGATTCTGGAATCTGGGGTGGACTCTCCGAAGAAGAGCGGCGGGCGATCCGCCGTCGTCGCGCAGCAGCCATGCGGGCCGCCCGCATCACCGCCAGCTGAACCGACGCCGGCCGTCGGCACTGGGCGTCGACATCAAGCTTTGGCGTTGTCAAAAAGCGCTTGCTCTGCTCGCCCGATCAAACGATCACGATCGCTACCGCGGAGTGCCCGGCTGGTCATCACGTCGACCTCGACCTCGCCCGTGGCTGGTTGGCGACTGTCGAAGTCGCCCACAAACACGACGTCCGTCAGACCTTCTGTACCCGCCAACCCTCGCAACAAGTCGGCGGCGGCGGCGGGATCAGCACTGTCGGGCAGACGCAGTCGCAGCGTCGACGTTGCCCCCTCTTGTGACAGGTTGCGCACGCTCGTCAGGGCGTGATTCGGGAAATGTAGCGTGCTGCGGTAATCGCCGACTCGGGTGCTGAACAGCCCGACATGGTCGACGATCCCCTGCACCGGCGCATCCCAACCAACGTCGACAACGATCTCGTCGCCGACCCCATAACGATCCTCGAAGTGCACGCTGAGGCCAGTCAGATAGTCGTTGACCTTGTGCTGGCCACCGATCGCCAAACCAGCTCCGATAAAGCCAGCACTCGACAAGAAGAAGGCCGGATCGATATCGAGCAGATGGAACGCAACGATCGTGGCGACGATCCAGATCAGAAGCGACGCAAGATGATTCACCATTCGCGACGCTGCATCCACGCGTTGCCGTCGTCGCCACTCACCCGTCTCACCGCTCTCGCCCCCAACTCGCGTCGCCCGCGCCCGCCACAATCCCGAACGCCCAGAACCGAGGCTCGCCCTGGCCAACCGGCGGATGACCCGCCGCGAGATCAGCCGTGAGACACGGGTGGCGACGAACGCAGCCATGCACACAATCAACAAGATGAGGGGGGCGCCTAGCGAGTGAGGCCTGAACCAGTGGAGGATGTGATCGGTCACGCGATCATTCTGGCAGCATCCCGCCGAATGTTACGGTCGCGTGACAACTATCCAATCAGTTCGAGCGAAATTTGGCGCCAACTGCATCAATTCGCCACCCCAGAGCACCGAGGCGGGCATTTGAAAGGCGAACTCAGTCCTCGGCCAACGGCACAGCAAGGTCGACCACCGTGCCGCGGGGCGAACCGTGGACCTCCAGATTGGCCCGTTCGGCCACGTCGAGGGTCAGCTGGCGCATCGAGATCCTGCCGTTGAGTTCGGTCGTCACCAGGGTCCGCACGATCGACAGACCGAGCCCGGTCGCATCCTCCAGCCGGAAACCGCTGTCGACACCGCGCCCATCATCGATAACCGACAACTGAAGTTCAGCGCCGGTGTTGTCGAGCCGAACCGTCACCGAGCCGCCGCCCGATCCCTCGGGGAACCCGTGATCGACGGCATTCTGAAGCAACTCGGTCAGCACGACCGACAATGGTGTCGCGATCGCCGCTGGAATCCGTCCACCGTCGCCTTGGACACTAAATCGCACCGGTCGGTCGGCCGACTGCAGGCCTTCTTCGGCAAGTCGCAGCAACGGCCGAACAATTTCGATGAAGGTGACATCGTCGCCCGGTTCGCGTGACAGCGCCTCGTGCACCAGAGCAATCGTGCGAATACGCCGAACAGATTCGCCGACAGCGGCGATTGCCTCGGGGTGCGTGAGCCGCCGCGCCTGCAGGCGCAGCAACGACGAGATCGTCTGCAGATTGTTTTTGACCCGGTGGTGGATCTCACGAATCGTCGCATCCTTGCTGAGCAGCAGACGATCGCGTTTACGTAGCTCGGTGACATCTCGCAACAACAGCACGGCGCCCGTGACCAACCCTTCATCGATGAAGGGCACACATCTGCATAGCAGCGTCACGGATGGGCCTTGCTCGAACTCTTCGATCACCGGCACACCACGCTCGAATGCCTGGCGCACCGGACCGTCGTGAAATCCGAGCTCGGCCAAGCGCATTCCGAGCGCCGAAGCCTGGATGCCGACCCGATGTAAGTGCGAGTTGGCGTTGGGCGAAAGATATTGAACCTCAGCGCTGCTGTCGAGCCACATCACGCCGTCACCGACCCGCGGGGCCGCGCTTGAATCACCAGCGCGTTGGGCGAACGGGAACGTGCCACCGGCGATCATCCGTACAAACCGGTCGAACACGCTGCCATAGGCCCGCTCGAGTCCGCCCGGCCGACGACGTCCGATCAGCTCGATCCACTCCTTGGTCATGACCGCGATCGGCTTGCCGCCGAACATGACCGGAACCGCAAGCATGCGGGTTTCATCGGGTATG
The DNA here is from genome assembly GCA_937919625.1 of uncultured Ilumatobacter sp. GTDB lineage: Bacteria > Actinomycetota > Acidimicrobiia > Acidimicrobiales > Ilumatobacteraceae > Ilumatobacter. The sequence goes on along the minus strand of CALFRK010000091.1, from coordinate 34,964 downwards.
CCCTCGACCGAAATCTCGCCCTCGCAGGTCTCGCCCGATTCGATCGCCCGGTCGAGCAGCGCCGACTCGGACTCGTTCGCCCACAACGCGACCCAATCGGTGAGATACATCGTTTGGCCGGTCGCCGGGCGCACCTGAGCGACTACCACCCACCGCTGATCCGAGGTGGGAACGTAGAGCAGGAGATCCGCGAAACAGAGATCGGCGAGCATTCCCCATTCCGACACGAGTCGGCTGAGATGGGCTAACTGGTCACGGTCGAGTGTGGTCCGCTCGCGGGCAATTTCAGTGAGCTTCGGCATCGTTACCTGAGTCTTGCCGATTCGCGCGCCAACTCATGCGACCACGCCCAAGAGACGCGCATCAGGGCGTGCGCTGAGTGCGTCTGACACACTTCGCACGCACGCTGGTCACCGAGCAGGATTCGTTCGGAGTGCGCCTGACACACTTCGCACGGACAGATATACGGCCTTCAGGTAGCTGCCGAACTCGAAGCCGATCGGGTGATCGACGGCGTGCCCGGTGCGGCGGGTCACATGTACATCGACGCCTGCCGACGCGGCAGCGTTGAGCACGGTCGACACGAATTCGTCGTTCGTGACGCGACTCGAACACGAGGCCTGGATCAACGTGCCTCCGGGTTTGACGACCGCCAGGCCGAGACGGGTCAGTCGCGCATAAGCGGCCAGCGCCCGCGGCACGGCGGCCTGGTTACTGGCGAACGACGGCGGGTCGAGAATCACTATGTCGAACTGCTCGCCTCGTTTGCCCAACTCGATCAGCACCTGGAAGGCATCGCCGACGGTGGCATGCACCAGACAACGTCGAACTTCGCCGAGCCGATGATTGTGGGCAAGGTTTTGTTTGGCGGTCTCGAGAGCGGGCGCCGACTGGTCGATCAGGTGCACCGACTTGGCGCCACCTGCTGCAGCGGCCAGCGAGAACCCACCGGTGCTGGAAAACACATCGAGAACCGAAGCCCCTTCGGCCATGCTGCGAACGAGTGCCCGGTTGTCACGCTGATCGAGGAAATGCCCCGTCTTCTGGCCGCGTACGACGTCGGCCTCCATCGTTAGGTCGCGCTCGCGGAACGGCACCGGCCCCTCGGGCGCCGGCCCAAAAACAGTGTCACCGTCGGAGAGCCCAAACGACTCGCCGTTCGCCACCCCGCGGCTGAGCCGCAGCACGATCCGCACAGGCAACAGCAGATCGACGAGCGCATCGAGCACCTGACCCAGATGAGGAAACCATGCAGGCGTGTAGATCTTGACGACCAGCGTCTGGTCGTATCGATCGACCACCAGGCCGGGCATCCCGTCGTTCTCGCCGTGCACAATGCGGTAGGCCGTCGTTTCGTCGTCGGCCACCAAACCAGCGCGCCGGTCGAGCGCCGTCGACAGCACGGTGCGCCAGAAGCCGCCGTCGATCTGTGTCGGGGCGCCCCGGTGTAGAACCTTGAGCCTGATCGGCGAGGTCGGGTCCCACAGCCCGATCGCAGCAAAGTTGCGGTCTTCGTCGAATACCACCGCCAGGTCGCCCGGAGCGCCGGAATGGCTGACGGATGTGATCGAACCGTCGTAGAGCCACGGGCTCCCACCTCGAATCTGGCGCATCGCATCGGGGGTCACGCGCACGGCGAGACGGCGCGCCCCCGGTGTGGGAAGGTGCTCGATCGATGTGGTCATGACGTGAAGTGTGCCGCCAGTTCGAGCAGGTCGGCGACGTTGTTCACATCTCGGTCGAGCATGGGGGCGGCGACCAGGAGGTGACATAGCTCGGCCAGCTCGGAACGGCGTTCGGCTTCACGGGTCGCCACGACGGCGACATCATGGAACCTCGTGCCGATCTCTGTCAACACATCACCAACGATTTGCGATGACACACCGAGTTGTTCGGCGATCCGATCGGCGAGTTCTCCATCAGCCGCCTTGACCATCTTGCGGGCGCTGGTGGCCGACGCCTTCGCCGTCATCGACAAAGGCAGTACGCGGTTGGCAATGATCGCACCGAGGTGATAATCCCGCCGCACCAGCTCGCGTGCAAGATAGGTGGCCTCGTAGCTGGGCGCCGCTTCCAAGGTGGACACCACGACGAAGGTGGTGCGCGGGTCGGCCAGTAACCGCTCGACCTCGTTGGCATGCCGTACGAAGCCGCGCTCCATGGCCTGGAACAGCATGAAGAATTCGGCGATGTCCTGAAGAAAGCGCGACCCGAGGATGCGATCGGCAATTTGGTAGAACGGCTTCGACGCCATCGTGAACAGCCGCGATCGGTACGGAACCGTGAGCCACCGCAGCAGCCACGACCTGAAGAACTCCTTCATGTGGCGCGGGGCATCGAGGATGTCGAGAGCGTTGCGTGACGGTGGCGTGTCGACGATGATCAGGTCATATTTGCCAGACGAGTGCAACTCGTGCAGCCGCTCCATCGCCAGATAGTCGTGGCTTTGCACGAATCTGCTGGCGACGTTTTGGTACGTCGAGTTCGACAGCACCGCCTCGCGCACCTTGGCGTCGGGGGCATGCAGTCGAATCAGATCGTCCCACCCTGCCTTGGTGTCGAGCATCGCTGCCCAGAGCTCGCCGCGCGGCTCGACACCTGCTTCGAGGAACGCCGACGCGGGCACGAGCGTTGCCTCGTTACCGATCTGGCCGACGCCCAGGGCATCGGCCAGGCGGCGCGCCGGATCGACCGTGAGCACGAGCACGCGCCCACCGATCTCGGTTACCGCCGACACCGCCATCGCAGCAGCAACGGTAGTTTTGCCGACCCCGCCAGAGCCGCACACCAACACCATCTCCTTGGCCGCCATCAAGGCGAGCAAATCAGCGCGGTCGGTCGCGCGACGGCGGCGCTCCATCAGCCCACCTTCTCGTCTAAGGCGTCGGCCACAAGGGTGACCACACGACGGCCCGTCGCTCTGGTGAACAGTTCGGGCACACACAGCATCGGCAGGTCGGATTCGGCTCGTAGGCGGTCGAGGTGCCCCGCACCGATCTGACGCCGGGCCTCGGTGATGCGCGCCGCCTCGAGCACCGCCGAGGCGCCGCGACCCGCCTCACTTTTGATCAGCGGCAACATCTCGGCAAGTCGATCTGCGACATCGCGTTGCGGCCCCTCGAATAGGTTCGGTAACACACGATTGGCGATCAGAGACGTCGGTGCCACGCCGGTCTCGCGTTCCAACCGCTCGAGCAGCGCCAGCGTCTCGGTGACCGGCATCTCCTCGGGTGTGGTAACCACGGCGACGCCGGTGACCGATGTGTCGTGCAGCACCTTGAGCATCCAATCGGTCTGGTCGCGCACAAGCCCGACCTGCGCCATCTCGCGAATAGTCGTTGGCGCACCGATCTGGGAAACGATGTGCCCGGTTGCTTCGGCGTCGACGATCACGATGTCGTAGTGCCGTTCGCGAACCTCGTAGCACAGCTTGCCGATCACGAGAATCTCGCGCACTCCGGGCGCGGCGTCGGCCAGGAAGTCGAACGTTCGCGCCAGCGGGCCGATCCTGCCGATCAACGGCAGCTTGACGAACAGTCGGAGATACTCCTTGAGGGCGTCCTCGGTGGTCATCGTCATCGCGAACAGATTCGGTTCGATCTGACGTGGCTGGAACTTCAGCGAGCCGACATCGAAGGCGGCAGCCAACGAACCTTTGGCATCCATCTCGCAGACCAGTGTGCGTTTGCCGCGTTGCGCCGCGAGATGGGCCAGCGCGGCGGCGATCGAGGTTTTACCGACACCGCCCTTGCCGGTGACGAAGACGAGTCGTCGGTCGAGAATCGACACGTCGACCCCGGCAGGCATCAGCCGCCGAATCCGATGCGACGTTCGCCGTCTGCCGAGCCGACTTCGACATAGGCAATCTTGGCCGATGGCACGCCGACGTCTTTGCCGCGCTTGTCGGTGATCCACAACACGTCAGTGGCGCCGCTGAGGGCAGCCTCGACGCGCGCCTTGAGATCTTCGCGTGTTGCGTCTTCCACCTCCAACGAGATCTCGCGAGCGGCCTGGGTCACACCGATTCGTACGTCCACGATTGAGACGGTAGCGGCCCACCCGGCGATCCGCATCCAGCGCCGGCCCGCTACATTCGGCTCGTGGCCCATCTGACTGCCGTGAAACGGGCGATCACCGAACATCGAGCGCTCTGGGGCGAGCCCGAGTTGCTCGTCCGCGCCCCCGGGCGGGTCAACCTGATCGGCGAACACACCGACTACAACGACGGGTTCACGCTGCCGATGGCGCTGCCGTTCGACACCGTCGTCGCCCTCAGTTCGAGCGGTGACCCGCTCGTTGGGCTCGTCACCGTCGTCTCCGAAGGATTTGGATCGATCGTGATCGATCCGGCCGGCGACCCGCGCAACGTCGAGGGTTGGGCGATACACATCGTCGGCGTCATCCGGCTGCTCGGCGAGCGCGGTGTTCCGACCGGGGGATGGCGGGCGACGATCAGCACCGACATCCCCACCGGCGCCAGCCTGTCGTCGTCGGCGGCACTCGAAGTTGCGGTCATCACGTCGCTGCTGACACGAGCGGGAGCAACGTGGGAGGCGATCGACATCGCCCACCTCGGTCAACGCGTCGAGAACGAGATCGTGGGGCTGCCGAGCGGCATCATGGACCAGTTCATCTCTGCTGGAGCGATCGCCGGTCACGCCAGCTTGATGGACTGCCGCGCCCTCACCCTGTCACCAGCGCCCCTGCCGGCAGGTGTAGCGATCGCCATCATGGACACCGGCACGCGCCGCGTGCTGGCAGAGGCGGCCTACGGCGACCGGCGTGCCGCATGTGAGCGGGCGGTCGCCCAGTTGGGTCTCGATGCCCTGCGGGACGCCTCGCTCGAGCAGGTGGCCACGATCCCCGACGCCGTCGACCGCCGCAGAGCACACCACATCGTCACCGAGAACCAACGAACGCTCGACGCCGTGGCTGCGATGGCCGCCGGTAACACTGTCGAGCTCGGTCGACTGATGTCCGAGAGCCACATCAGCCTGCGCGACGACTTCGAGGTGTCCGGCCCCGGACTCGACGCGATCGTCGAGGTCGCCCTCGCCAGCCCAGGATGCCTCGGCGCCCGAATGACGGGGGGCGGATTCGCCGGTTGCGCGATCGCGCTGATCGACGCCGAACAGACCGAGGCATTCATACAGTCGGTACTCGACAACTATCGATACAACGGTCACACCGCCCGTGTTTGGATCTGTGAGCCGTCGGAAGGGGCCGGCGTGATCGAAAAGTCGCGCTGGCCGAGCTAGACAGTCGGAATGGCCGATGTCATCACGCACTATGACGCGATCGAGGGGTACTGCGAGCAGTTGAGCTACACGGCCGGCGAGACCGTCGGGCTGTGTGTCTCGACAGGGGCGCCGAGCTTCGACGTCACCGTCTCGCGCTGGGGGGCTGCCAGGGAGATCGTGTGGTCGGCCAACGGTCTCGCCGGCACCGCGCAACCGACCCCGGTGACCGCCGATAGCACGGGATGCAGCTGGGAGGCCACCGTCCAAATCCCGGTCGACGACAACTGGCAGAGCGGCTTCTACCTGGTCGAGTTGGTGGCAGCCGACGCGCCACCAGCTCGTCGCCTCGGCCACGCCTGCTTCGTCGTGCGGTCCTCGACGCCTCGACGGCGGGCCCTGTTCGTGTTGGCAACCAACACCTGGAACGCCTACAACGACTGGGGCGGACGCAGCCTTTACACCGGGGGACACCAGGTTTCATTCCAACGGCCGTTCGGGCGCGGCATGCTGACGCGGCCCGAGACCGAGCGCGACGACCGCAAGGCCCGCCCGCGCTGGCGCGGCGAGCAGCCCGATGTCGACGGCGAGATCTATCAGCGCTACCGCTACGAGCACGGCTACCCGGGATACATGGGGTCCGCCGGCTGGTTCACCTACGACCGCCGTTTCGTCGAGTGGGCCGAACGCGCTGGGCTCGAATTCGACTATGCGGTGTCGAGCGATCTCGAGCGGTTGGAGGGGCTGACCGATGGCTATCAGCTGGTGATCGGAGCAGGCCACGACGAGTACTGGTCGGGTCTGCAACGTGACGCCGTCGAGCGCTTCGTGGCTGCTGGCGGCAACTACGCCTCGTTTTCGGGCAACACGATGTTCTGGCAGGTCCGCCTCACCGACGACGGCGGCGCGATGGTGTGCCACAAGTACTCGGCTCACCTCGACGATCCGGTTATCGCCGACGATCCCTCGGCGATGACGGGGATGTGGTGTGATCCGGCCGTCGGCAGGCCCGAGAGCCGTTTCCTCGGAGCCTCATCGATGTACGGGCTGTACAGCCGGTTCGGCCAGGCGACACCGCGGGGCATCGGCGGGTTCGTCGTCTACCGCGACGACCATTGGATGCTGGCGGGCACCGGGCTGCACTACGGCGACGTGGTCGGCGACGACGACGGCGTCGTGGGGTACGAGACCGTCGGCACCCGGTTCACGTTCGATCACGTCAATCTGCCGGTGATCGTGACCGACCCGTTGCTGCCCGATCCGTCCGACGTCGAACTGGTGGCGGTCACGCCCGCCAGCAATCTGGCGATGGGCGAGTACCCGGCGTCGATCGCCGCCCTCGACGATCAGGGCGACATCGAGTTCATCGCCGAGCGGGCGTTCGGTGGTGGCCCCGACGCGATGGCACTGGCCCGTCACGGCAACGCCGTGATGCTGACGTGCCACCCCTACGGTCGTCAGGCCGGTCAGGTCGTCACGATCGGGAGCACCGACTGGGTGTTCGGGCTGACCGACCCGATGGTCGGCCGGGTCACGCGCAACGTGGTCGAGCGCCTGACCGGACACAGCCGGTAGCCGGCCCGGCAGCCAGCCCGATCGCCCGACGTCGATCGGCCCAGCAGGCGAACCCGATCGCCCGACGTCGATCAGCCCAGCAGGCGAACCCGATAGGCGAACTCGTAGCGGCCGGCCGCCAGCCGGTACCGGCCGAGCACGTCAGGCCCGCAGCTCGCCGTACCGAGTCCACGGTGGGCCACGTCGAGGCACACCACCAGGCCGTCGCGGCGCCGCAGGTCGATCGCCGTCTCCGCCTCGAACAGATCGGCAGCGGTGTGATGGGTCGCCGAGATGTGCATCGCCTGCGGCTCCAGCACGTCGATCCGCAGCGTCGTGCCACGCCCGCTGTCGAGCGCCTCGAACCAACGGCAGCCGGTGCGCAGACCGAACTCCTGCGGTACGAGATACGGCGATACGTCGGGAGTTCCGTTCCAGATGCCCAACATCGCCGAGCGGTTGCGGTCCGGGTAGTTCTCGTGCGGGCCACGCCCGTACCAGCGCAGCTGGTCGAAGCGGCGCGGCAACGTGAACCACACGCCGACACGCGGCAGGTCCGCCAACGACTCGGGAACATCGACCACGTGGCGGTACGTCGTGCCGTGCTCGTCACGCTCGATCGTGACCTCGTGGTCGACGAGCGCTTCTGGGTCGATCCGGTCGAGTCCGGCCTCCTGCCAGGCCTTGAGTGCCTTGCCTCCGACGCCGATCCGGAGCGACAGTTCGGGCATCAGCTTGAACCCGTCGTTGTCCGTGGTCGCCCGCCACAGGTTGAGCTTCGGGGCGATCGGCAGGTCGTTGGTCCCGGCGGGTTCCAGGGCCGGCCGCTGCGAACGACGGCGTTTGCCCAGCTCGATCTGGTCCCACGCCACGAGGTGGCCGGCCGGTGCGTACCAGTTGGCGCGCCGTGTGGTCCAGCGAACGCTCAGCAGCACCTCGGCCCCTGCGGCATCGGTCGGGATCTCGACCGGCAGCGGCACGACCACACTCGTCAGCGGGTCCAGCTTCGGCACCGTCAGCGTGCCGACCGAGCTGACCTCGCCGTCGACCAGCAACTCCCAGGTCGCCTTCAGCGCGTCGAGCCCGACGAAGGCTTGGCGGTTGGCGACCCGCAGACCCGATCGGACCTTGGTCACGGTGACCGGGCGGTACACCCAGGCGACTTCGCGCATCGCCGGATGCGGTTCGAGGTCGGCCGACATCAGCCCGTCGGCCACGAAGTTGCAGTCGTTGGGGGTGTCGCCGAACTGCCCGCCGTAGGCGAGCCGACGTCGCCCGTCGGGGAGTCGCTGACGCAGTCCGTGATCCTTCCATTCCCACAGGAACCCGCCCTGCAGGCCGGGTGTGGAGGTGATGACGTCCCAGTAGTCGGCCAGCGAACCGTTGCTGTTGCCCATCGCGTGGCTGTATTCGCACAGGATCAACGGACGCCCGCCTGCCCCGTCTCGCCCGTACTCCTCGATGGCGTCGATCGTGGCGTACATCGGGCACACGATGTCGGTCGCCGGCAGGCCGCCGTCGACCCAGCCCTTGGTGCGGATCGCGTCTTCGTAGTGGAGCGGTCGCGTCGGGTCGGCGCGTCGGATCCAACCGGCGAGTGCATCGTGGTTGCTGCCGTATCCGCTCTCGTTGCCGAGGCTCCACAGGATCACCGAGGGATGGTTGCGATCGCGCTGGACCATTCGAGCGCCGCGCGCCAACCACGCTTCCCGGTAGCGGGCGTCGTGGCACAGGCTCATGTTGTTGCCGTGGCTCTCGATGTTTGCCTCGTCGACGAGGTAGAAGCCGAACTCGTCGCAGAGCTCGTAGAACGCGTCGTCGTTCGGATAGTGCGAGGTGCGGATGGCGCTGATGTTGTGGGCTCGCATCGCCTCCAAGTCGGCCCGCATGTCAGCGACGGTCACGGCCTTGCCGCGGTCGGGGTGATGATCGTGACGGTTGACGCCGAAGATCCATGGCGCTCTGCCGTTCACCAGGAGCTGGCGGTCCTTCACCTCGACGCTTCGAATCCCGATCGTCTGGGTTTCGGTCTGCACGGTGCGACCCTTCGGATCGATCAGCTCGACCCGGACGCGGTAGCAGTGCGGAGTCTCGGCGCTCCATGCCTTGGCGCGTCTGACCTCCCACTCGGCCTCGACCTGGAATCCCCGGAAGACGTACGGCTGGGCGTCGACGTGCGGCACCGTGCCGTCGAGCACCCGTCCGACCTGGCGGTCGTTCGGGTCGAGCAGCGTGCTGCGCACCGACCAGCCGGGTTGCGGGTCACCTCCGAAGTCCACCACGGTGATCGCCTTCACGGTGCCGATCCCCGTGTCGTGGTCGTAGCCAGTGGTGATCGGCAGGTCACCGATGTGGACGACCGGGCGTGACTCCAGCCAGACAGAGCGATGCAAGCCGGCCATCCACCACTGGTCCTGGTCCTCGATGTAGCTGTGTGCGCTGTAGCGGATCACCACGATCGCCAGCTCGTTGCGGCCCCGGACCAGGTACGGCCCCAGGTCGTATTCACTCGGCAACCGGCTGTCGGTGCCGTACCCGACGAAGTGGCCGTTGACGTAGACGGCGTGCACGCTCTCGGCGCCACCCACGTGGAGCACCGTGCGACGCTTGACCCAGCCGGCCGAGATCGTGATCGTGCGACGGTAGACACCGGTCGCGTTTCGATCGGGCAGCCGGGGCGGCGGACCGGGGAACGGCATCTGCACATTCGTGTAGTGCGGCAGGTCCACGAAACCACCCAGGTCCTGCATCGTCCAGTTGCCGGGCACAGGGACGGTCCCCGCTCGCGGCCGTTCGCCCGAGAGCGCCGATGCCGGCACGAGGTCCGGGTGTTCGAACATCTCGAGCGACCAGGAGCCGTCGAGCGAGCGGCGATGCGAACCGGACAACGGCACGTGCATCGGCAAACGATTGAGCTGCACCACCGACGGGTCGGCCCATGGCCTGAAGTCTCCGATGACTGGCAACATGTTCGCCTCCAAGTGCGCTGACGTCAGCCGAGCTCGCGGAGTCGAGCCGCGACGTCTTCGGGGACCAACGGGTTGAAATATTCCTCACTGGCCACTTCGGCGGCGGCGATGAATCGTTGTACGCCTGCCGACCGCCACGGAGAGACGATCTCGATGTTGAACCAGGCGTCGTCGTATCCCTCGCGAACGGTCGGTCGCTGGTTGAGCCACATCATGTAGGGGATCGGCTGTTCGTACAGACGGTCGAATCGAGCCAACACGTCGACGAGCATCGCCGCCAGGCCTTGTCGATCAGCATCCGACATCGAGGGAAGGTCTGCGATCCGTTGCTTCGGTGCAACCTCGACTGCGAGCGGGAACGTCGGAGCGAACGGCACCGCTGCGATCCATGCATCGTGGTCGACGGCGATCCGATCGACGGCCTCCAGGTCGGGCTTCCATCCCCCCGCCAGCCGACGCTTCTGACGAGTCGGCACATGATCGTAGGCGTAGATCTGCCCGTGGGGATGGGCGATCGTGGCGCCGACCTCGGGGCCACGATTCTCGAACACCAGCACGTAGTCGACGTCCTCACGCTTTCCGAGTGCCTCCGTGCGATCGGCCCAGAGGTCGATCACCTTGCGGGCGCCGGCGACACCGAGCGAGAAGAACGTTGCGTCGTGATCGGACGTGTACAGCACGACCTCGCAGCGATCGTCGGGTATCGCCGGCCAACGGTTGGGGAACCAGTAGACGTCGTACGGGTCGGGCGCCTCCAGACCACCGACGCAGAACGGGCAGCCGGTCGATGGCAGATTGGGCCGTTTCTGGCGTGTACCGACCACATGCACCACGGTGCCGAGGGCAGGATCGACGCGGGTTTCGTGGGAACGTTGCATGACCGCCTGGTTTGGAGTTCTCGAGGGTGATCTGGGGGTGCCGTCGGCAGCGGGTCAACAGGGATGGCTGCTCAACGGAGCGGGTCGCCTGTGGCCGGATCGAAGAAGTGGGCGAGGTGGGTCTTCACGGCGAGCCGGACATCTTCGTCTTCGCGCACGGTGTGGATGCCCTCGACCCGGGCGATGATGTTCGTCGTCGACGTCGACAACTCCTCCTCGCCCTCCTCGGCGGCGACCGGCGCTCCGTCCAACTCGACCGGTGGCACGTCGAGGTGGGCGTGGATGTGTACTTCGGCACCCATCGCCTCGGCGAGGTCGACGTTGAGCGTGAGTTTCTGATCGTCGGGCAGGTCGGCGTCACCCTCCATCACGAAGTGTTCGGGGCGCAGGCCCAGGATCACCGTGGAACCGATCCGATCCGGCAGCTTCGGATAGCGCTCGATCGCGCCGTGGTCGATCGCCAACGTGTGCTCGGCGAAGGTGACGGTCGGGCGCTCGGCGCTGCCGCCGACTGCGGCGGTGACAAGATTCATCGCCGGGCTGCCGATGAAGGCGGCGACAAACAGGTTGGCCGGCCGGTGGTACAGGTCCTGCGGCGCCGCCACCTGCTGCAGCAGGCCCTTGCGCATTACGGCCACCCGGTGGCCCATTGTCATCGCCTCGATCTGGTCGTGGGTGACGTAGACCATCGTGGTGCCGAGCCGCTTCTGGATGTGGATGATCTCGGATCGCATCTGCACACGCAGCTTGGCATCGAGGTTCGAGAGCGGCTCGTCCATCAAGAAGACCTGCGGGCTGCGCACGATCGCCCGCCCCATGGCGACACGCTGGCGCTGACCACCAGAGAGCGCCTTCGGGAGCCGATCGAGGTATTCGGTGAGCCCCAACATCTCGGCGGCATCCTCGGTACGCGACTTGATCTCGGCCTTGGGCACCTTGGCGACCTCGAGCGCGAACCCGATGTTGGCGCGCACCGTCATGTGCGGATACAGGGCGTAGTTCTGAAACACCATCGCGATGTCGCGGTCGCCGGGCGGAACGTCGTTGACGACACGCTCGCCGATCCGCAGCTCGCCGCCGGTGATCTCCTCGAGCCCGGCAATCATGCGCAGGGCGGTCGACTTGCCGCACCCCGACGGTCCGACGAGCACCATGAACTCGCCATCTTCGATCGTGAGATCAAGCGCATCGACCGCCAACGGACCGTCACCTTTGTACTGCTTGCTGACGGAGCTGAAACTGACTACTGACATGGGATCGATCCTTTATTTGAGACCACTCGAGGCGGAGTTCTCGACGAAGTACCGCTGGGCGAACAGGAAGACGAGAATCGGTGGGGTCATGGCGATGACCGCACCGGCGAAGACGAGGTTGAGATCGGCACTGCCGCGTCCGCCGAGCGTCGACAGGGTGAGCGACAGCACTCGACCGTCCGGGTTGCCGGAGTTGATGATGACCAGCGGCCAGAAGAACGAGTTCCAGGCGTACAGGAAGCCGAACGTCGACAGTGTCGCGATCGCCGGTCGAGCGAGCGGCACCATGATCTTCCACAGGATCGTCGACCGTGATGCATTGTCGAGCAACGCCGCCTCCTCGATCTCCTTCGGGATGGCGACGAAGAACTGGCGCATCAGGAACGTTCCGTAGGCGGTGAAGGTGAACGGGATGATCAGCGCCGCCAGGTTGTCGAGCCACCCAAACTGCAGCATCAACTGGAACAGCGGGATGATGAGCACGACGAAGGGCACCATCACCGATCCGAGGTACAGCAGGAACAGCCTGTCACGACCCTTGAAGTCGATCCGGGCGAAGGCGTAGCCACCGAAGATCGACGTGATGATCTGACCGGCCACCACGATGATCGTGACCAGGATGGTGTTGGTCAGAGAGCGGCCGAGATCCTTCTCGACCACCACCTCTCTGAAGTTCTCGAGTCGAGGACCGAACTGCTCGAGTGGCTCGACCAGATTCACGAGATCGACGCGGGCATCGGATGGATCGGCGACATCGACGAACAACCCACCCGATGTGAGCCGACTCCGGTAGACCTCGAGTTGAGCACCGTCGACCTCGATCAGGAACACGTCCTCCTCTTCGCCATCGATCGTGACGGTTTCGCCGGTCCTCTCACCCGAACTCACATCGAGCCGAATGACCCGTTCGAGATCGTCGAGCGGCCGAAACTCGGCCACCGAGACGTTGTTGTCGACGAGTGCGAACTCGGCGTCGGTGTCTGCGAACGCGTAGAGCGGGATCGAGTCGCCCTCCAGACCGACGTCGGCGGCGGGAACGGTCTGAGCCTCACGAGGGATCAACGTGGGCGGATAGTTGAAGATGTCCTGGCTGTTCTTGGTCGACGTGGCGACCGCAACGACGAACGGGAACACGACGATCGCGGCGACCGCCACCAAGATCGTATACGTCAGCACTCTCACAGCCGTGGCACGTGGGCCCTTGCGTCGAACGCTCATGACAGACCTCCTGAGGTGGCGACGTCACGCTGTCGTCGGAACTGGAACGACGTGAACCCGAAGATGATGATGAACAACACCCAGGCGAGCGCTGACGCGTAGCCCTGACGGTTGTTGGTGAAGGCCTCCTGATACAGCGTGAGCACTGGGGTTCGGGTGGCGTTGTTCGGCCCACCCGGCGCCGGCCGGGCCAGGATCCACACGATGTCGAACAGTTGGAGTGCGAGGATCGACGTGGTGATCACCACGTAGAAGGTGGTGTTGCGGAGCTGCGGCACGGTGATCTTTCGGAAGATCTGCCATGGGTTGGCCCCATCGATCTCGGCCGCCTCATACAGCTCTTTCGGTATCCCTTGGTGACCGGCCAGATAGAGCACGGTGTTGAAGCCGAAGCTCATCCAGGCGAAGACGATCACCATCGCGAGCAGCGCGGTACTTCGCTCGGTCAGCCATCCCTGACCGGCCCCGGCCTCGGAGAGTCCGACCAGATCAAGGAGATAGTTGATCCATCCGATCGTGGCGTCGAACATCTGGCCCCATACGATCGCCACGCCGATCACGCCGGCGACCGATGGGATGAAGTAGATCGTGCGGAAGATCTTCATGCCAGGCAGGCGGGAGGTGAGAACGCTCGACAGCAGCAGGGCGGGGAGAACCGCCAACGGCACGGCGAGCACCAGGAACACCGTGATATTGCGGAGCGACAACCAGAACTCGATGTCGCGGGCCCCGATCAGCCAGTGTTGGCCGAACCAGTCCATGTTCATGAGGACCTGGTACCCGGGTTTCAGCGCCTCGGTGCCGGCGTTGGCCTGCGGAGCACTCGAGAAATCGAGTGAGAGTGCCTTGACGTAATTGCCGAGGCCGATGAAGTCGCGATGGGTATTCGTGGTGTCCCAGTCGAAGAAGCTGACCCACAGCGAGAACAGCAACGGGAATGCGAAGAAGACCAGGAAACCGATCAGGTTCGGCGACAGGAAGGCAAGCCCACTCAGGGCCTGCTCGGTGCTCGCTTTGGTGCCGAAGTGCTGGGCAGCCGCTCGCGACCACATCAGCCGGGTTGCGAGGGCGGAGCAAATCGTGAGCGCCAGGGCGCCCATTGTGAGGGAACGGGTGATGCTGTCCCCGAATGACGAGATCAACCCCGACGGGTCGGCCTTGATGACAAACCACACACCGGCCAGCGCCGCCAACCCCCAGCCGGCCTTGCGGAGATTGTTCGGGCCAACAGCGGTTGGGCGGTTCGCCAGCAACTGTCCGGCGACCAGCACCCAGATCAATCCGACACAGATGACCAAGAAGGGTACGAACGCTTTGTACAGCCCTTCGCCGAGATCGCCGATGGCGCGGTAGGCGTTGAACAGATGCAGTGTGGCTGCGGCACCAACGAGCGTGACGAGATAGTTGACGGCCAGCGATGCCGGCCGCGCCCATCGGGTCCGCGCCGAGACTCCGTAGGCACTCGCCATGTGCGCAACGAAGGCGAAGCTGAAGAATCCCTGGAGGGCGAAACGCGGCATCCAGGGAAGTTCGGCGGCACCGCCGCGGCGCGCCAGCAGGATGCCGATCACGCAGGTTGCGGCACCAAACAGATGCCACAACGACAGCAGTTTCAGACTGGCGCCGAGATCACCATCGGGACGGGTGATTCGGCGACTGACGCCATCAGATGAATCGATGGTTGCGTCGACACTATTGGTTTCCGACACGAGTCCCCCCGGAGTTCAGTAGTCGGTACGCCAGGCTCGCGCTCGGCACACAGATTGGTCGGGTCGGGGCCGAGCTCTCGCTCGGCCCCGACCCACTGATTAGCAGCTGATCAAGTGACGATCAGCCTTCGAACGCAACCGCTGCTTCGGAGCAGATCTTCGCTGCGAAGTCTTCGATCGTGCGTTCGCCATTGATGACCGCACCGATGGCGGCACCCGTGACCGAGTCGAACTCGGGGCGGCTACCAGTCCACAGCGGACCTTCGGCGGTCGGAGAGTCGGCCAGGCCATCGATGAAGGCCTGGTTGTTCTCGGGCGGCGTGAAGCCCAGGAAGGCGTCGATCGCGTCCTGGCTACGGCGGCTCGGGATATTGGCACCAGCGGCGCTGACCGCGGCCTGGGAGTCCGCAGCGGTGAGCGCCTTCACGAGTTCCCACGCCTGCTGCGGGTTGTCCGTGTTGGCATTGACCACGTAGGCGCCCCAGAACAACCAGTTGCCCTGCGTGCCACCGGGGCCGGTGGGCAGTTGCACGACGTCCCAGTTGAACGCAGCGTCGGCGCGGGCGCCTGGGGTTGCCCAGCGACCGTTCATGTACATGCCGACCGTTCCTGCCTTCCAAGGCGCCTCGCCACCTTCGCCGTAGGGCACCGCGATGCCGCCGTCGTAGACGGCCCTCATCTGGGTCAGACCGGCGATCGCCTCGGGCGTGTCGATCGCGCACTCCGTACCGGCCTCATTGAAGAAGCTGCCGCCGGCGGAGTTGATGAAGTACCCGTACGGACCCCACCAGGCGTCCATCGCGAAGCCCTTGTTCTCGCCACCGAGAGCAGCGACCTTCGTGGCGACGTCGGCAAACGCAGCCCAGTCCCACTCACCGGCTGCGGCGAGCGCACGCGGATCATCGGCGCCGGCCTCGGCGATCAGGTCGTTGTTGAGATAGAGGGCAAACGTCGACACGTCGCGGGGCAGACCCCACAGCTTGTCGCCGGGCGCTCCAGCTGCCGGATCGAACGTCAGGTGGACCATCGGCTCGGGATAGAACTCGCCGACGTCGAACCCGTCGGCCGCTGCCAGCGGGCCCAGGTCATAAAGCAGATCGGCGCTCTGGAAGCGAGCGATGTCGGTGCCGGGAATCCAGAACACGTCTGGCGCGGTTCCGTTGGCGATCTCGGTGACCAGCTGGTCCTGGTAGTTGCCGCCGTCGGTGGTGCCTGGCTCGTACTCGAGCGTGACGTTGTCGCCGTTGGCTGCGTCGATCGTGTCGCTGATCGAGGCGTAGACAGCGGCTTCGGCATCATTGTCGGGACGTGTGCGCCAACGGATCGTGACCGCTTCGCCGTCGGCTGCTGGTTCGTCGGCTGCTGGTTCGTCGGCAGCTGGTTCGTCGGCAGCTGGTTCGTCGGCAGCTGGTTCGTCGGCAGCTGGTTCGGAGGCAGCTGGTTCGTCGGCAGCTGGTTCGGAGGCGTCATCGTCGCCGCCGCACGCGGCAGCAACCAACGACAGCGCCACGACAGCGGTAGCCAGTTTCTTGATTCTTCGCACTGTGTACTCCTTGGTCGGTGGCGACGGGATCTGTCGCCGGTTGCTCCCCCGCCCACGCATGTGGGCCGGTTTCGGCCGGGTCGAGGACCTGGACGATCTGTTGTGCCGTCAGGCGGCTTACACCGTGACGACGTCGACTCCTCGTTCACGAATCGCTTCGAGCTCGGATGGTTCGGCGCCCGTGTCGGTGACGAGCACATCGATCTCGTCGAGCGTGCAGACCGGCGCCAGGGCCCGGACGCCGAGCTTGGTACTGTCGGCGAGTACCACGCAGCGAGCGGCGGCGGCGATCATCGCACGCTTCACGGCCGCTTCGGGCAGGTTGACATTCGTGACGCCACCGTCGATCGAAATGCCGTTGCAGCCGACGAAGACGGTGTCGGCCCGCAACTTCTCGAACATCGAGGTGGCCAGCGGCTCGACCAGCGAGTGCTGCTTGGGACGCAGCGTGCCGCCCGTGACGACGACGGAGAACCTCGGGTGCGCCGCTTCGAGCGACAAGGCGACCTTGAGGCCGCTCGTGATCACGGTCAGCTCGGTCAGGTCGGTCCGATCGACCAGCGCATGGGCGAGCGAGGCGGCCGTCGTACCGACGTCGACGATGATCGTCTCGCCGTTCGAGACCAGAGATGCTGCGAGCTTGGCGATCGCTGCCTTTTGCTCGGTCTGTCGTTCCGCGACTTCCTCGAACGGGCGTTCACCTCGCGCCCCGTTGAACGGCATCGCTCCACCGTGCACGCGGAACGCCATCTGGCGTTCTTCGAGCACTTGCAGATCATTGCGGACCGTCACGGTGCTGACACCGAACCGATCGGACAGATCACGAACGCGCACGAAGCCGCGTTGCTCCAGCAACTGCTGGATCAGAACCAACCTCATCTCGGCGGGGAGATGGGTCTGCTGAGGCGACCTTCGACTTTCATTCACTTTCGATATCCTTCCTTCTCTTTGGGTTACCTGTCAATACGAAACTGTTATTCTCACGTTCGTGAGCAACATCTCTCTCGCTCGGACCGGTGCAACACCGGTTGGCCGACCCACCATCCTCGACGACTACGAATTCGATCTGCGCGGTTACCTCGTGGTTCACGGAGCGCTGTCGGCCGCCGAAGTGGCATCGCTCAACGACGCCTACGACCGATTCCCCGAACTCGACAACGGTGAGTGGTACGGCAACGCCCAACGCCGCGACTACACCGCCGACACCGGATTCGAGCTGCACAACCTGCTCGATTGTGGCGACCCGGCGTTCGACGTGCTGATCGACCACCCTTCGTGGGTCGGCCATGCGCTCCGCTACGCCGGCGAGGAGGGCACCTATGTACAGGGCACGATGATCGACGAGGCGATCGCCACCATTCGCACCAGCGGCGGCCACCACCCGGTGCACTCGGGAGGCCACGACGCCTCGATCCGCACCCAGTACGGGTACCGCAACGGTCGGTTTCGGTGCGGCCAGCTGAACGTCCTCATCGCCCTGCGCGACATCGGCCCCGGCGATGGGCCGACGATGATCGTCCCTGGCAGTCACAAGCAGAACCTGTCGCACCCTCTGATCGGCGACTACGCCCGTGGCGACCGGATGGACGATCTGCCATGGGCCGAGCCCGTGTACGCGAACGCGGGCGATGCCCTGTTGTTCGTCGACGCCTGCCTGCACGGTGGATCCAGCCGCACCAACGACGGCGAGCGCCGGGTCATCATCTTGCGGTACGGCCCACCGTGGTCGCGGCCTCGCTTCGGCTACACGCTGTCCGACGGTTTGCTCGGCCGACTCACACCCGAGCGACGCAAGATCCTGCAGCCCATCCCACCTCAGCTCACGGGCAGCACCCACGTGCCACTCGACCTGCACTCGAGCTATCGGGCAGACTCCTGACCGAATGATCCATCTCAGAGGGCGCACGAGTGACGTGCTCGTCGACGTGTCGACGGGTGCGCCGACGATCGTGCACTGGGGCGCGCCGATCGACCGCCTCGGCGACATCGACGATCTCACGGCGGTGATCGAACGCCCGCTGGTACACGGCTCGGCCGACGTCGTCGGCCCGCTCCCCGTCGTACCCGAGCACGGATCGGGCCACACCGGCCGACCGGGGTTGCTCGGCCATCGCCGGCGCGGCACGGCGTGGGCACCTCGCTTCGCGGCGCCGATCGACGGCGTCGGGTACGAGCTCGACGGCAACCGGCTGGTGGTCCACTCCCGCGACGAGATCGCAGGGCTCGATCTCGATGTCACGTTCGAGCTCGATCACACCTTGCTCGTGTGGGCCGAGTTGACGAACACCAGCACCGATGAGCGCTACCTGCTCGACGCGCTCACGATCACTCTTCCCGTGCCGCAACACGCCGGCGAGCTCGGGTCGTTCGCTGGTCGCTGGACCCGCGAGTTCCACCCGGTGCGGATTCCATGGTCCCACGGCGCCCACACCACCGAGAACCGGCGCGGTCGCACGTCCCACGAACACCCGCCACTCGTGTTTGCCGGCACACCCGATTTCGGAGAGTGGCGGGGCTCGGTGTGGGGCGCCCACCTGGCATGGAGCGGCAACCACACGATCTTCGCCGAACGGCTGCCCGACGGACGTCGATACGTACAGCTCGGCGAGCTGCTGCACCCCGGCGAGCTCTCGCTCGAACCCGGCGCGTCGTACCGCACCCCCGAGGTGATCGCCGTGCACAGCGATCGTGGCCTCACGCCGGCCACGCAGCAGTTCCACCGGCACCTGCGAGCGCGGACCACCCACCCCACCTCGGCGCGGCCCGTGCTGGTGAACACCTGGGAGGCGGTGTACTTCGACCACGATCTCGACACGCTGCGGACCCTCGCCGACCGCGCTGCACGCGTGGGTATCGAGCGGTTCGTGCTCGATGACGGCTGGTTCGGCTCTCGGCGTGACGACCGCTCGGGTCTCGGCGACTGGGAGGTGTCGACCGACGCACACCCGAACGGTCTCAGTCCGCTGATCGAGCATGTGCAAGGGCTCGGTATGGACTTTGGCATCTGGGTCGAGCCCGAGATGGTCAACCCCGACAGCGAGCTCTATCGGGCGCACCCCGAGTGGGCGCTCACGACCGACGGGTACGAACCCGTACTGTCGCGTCACCAACTGGCGCTCGACCTCGCCCGGTCGGAAGCGTTCGAGCACGTGCTCGGCCAACTCGACGCGCTACTCAGCGACCACGACATCGCGTATGTCAAGTGGGACATGAACCGTGACCACATCGGTGGTTCGAACGCCGACGGGGCAGCCGGCACACATGCCCAGACGTCGGCGACCTACCGACTCATCGACGAGCTTCGTTCGCGACATCCCGGCGTCGAGATCGAATCGTGCTCGTCGGGCGGAGCTCGGATCGACCACGAGATCCTGCGTCGCACCGAACGGGTGTGGACCAGCGACTGCAACGATGCGCTCGAACGTCAGACGATCCAGCGCGGCGCGTCGATGCTGATCCCGCCCGAGCTGATGGGCGCCCACGTCGGTCCCGAGCGCTCGCACACCACCGGCCGCCGCCACGACCTCGCGTTTCGTGCAGCGACGGCGCTGTTCGGTCATCTCGGTGTCGAGTGGAATCTGCTCTCGTTGGACGACACCGAGCTCGATGCGCTCGCCGAGGTGATCGCACTCCACCAGCGGCTCCGTCCGCTCCTGCACGGTGGCGACGCGGTTCGCTTCGACACCGAGCCGGCCTACGTCGCACATGGCGTGTACGCGACCGATCGCAGCGAGGCGATCGTGTCGTTCGCCACGATCGCGACGGCAATCAGCCTCACGCCTCCACCACTACTGCTGCCGGGTCTCGACCCCGATCGCACGTACCGCGTCGAGCGCTTGCGGCTCCCGGGCGAACGAGGCGGCGCCGGGCGCACCGAGCCGCGCTGGTGTAGTGCCGGTGCCCATGTGACGGGGCTGATGCTCGCAACGATCGGCATCCAACCCCCTGCGATGCACCCCGACACAGCGGTGTTGATTCGCCTCACCAGCTGAATCCAGCATTGTGTTGTGCTTCAGCCGTGGCCCCCACAGGCCAAACCCTCACCGCCCCGCCGAGCGAACCTCCGCGAGCACCAGGGTGTGATGGGGGGCGATCTCCACGAGATCCGGCAAGACGCAGTCTCGGACCAAGTCCTTGTAGGTCCTGTCCAAACGTACGGTGGTCGCCGATGAGGTGTGGTTGACGACAAAGACCACCTCGGTGTGTTCACCTTTCCGGACGGTCACCTCCACACCATCCGGGGTCTTCATCAAAGGACTCACCTTCTGCTCAGCCTCGAGCCAGCCGATCAGCTCGCGCATGAGGTTCCCATCGGGACTGAATCCGAGGTAGACGGCGATCCCACTTCCATACCGATTGATCGTGCAAGCCGGCTGACCCGTGGAGAAATAGCCGAACACACGCGCCGTCGTCGGGCGCAGCACCTCTGCTGGCCGCCTGGGGTCGAAGGCTCCGAACACTCCAGTCGATTCCGACTTGATCGAGAATTCCCGGTCGCAGGCAAACGGTGCATCAGGAGTCATGGTCACCTTCAACACGTCTTCGAATGAGCCGACGTGGCCCGAGCCGATCAACTCGCAGCCGAACACGGTCTTCAGTTCACCGTCAGGTGGGAGCGCGTCGAGGTAGACGTTGCTCCAATCCTTGGTTCCCGACGCCGGCCCGACGATCAGCGTGCCGCCCTGTTCCACATACTCGCTCAACCTGGCGTTGATCGCAGCACTGGTCAGATACAAGCATGGAACCACGAGCACTGGGTATCGCGTGAGATCGTCGTCGGCTCCCAGTGGCTGGATCGAGATGTTCTCTCTCCAGAACGCTCCGTAGTACTCCTCGAGAAGCCGCCAGTATCCGACACCATCGATCCACGTCGACCGCGGATAGACAAAGTTGATGTCGTAGGCCCAGCCCATGTCGAACGAAAACAGCAGCCCGACTTGGGCTGAGAACTCCGTTGAGGCCAAGGGAGCTCTGAGCCGGTCCAGTTCCGACGAGAGTTCATGGTCTTCGTGAAAACGATCGCCCAACACGCCGTGGTATTCGAACCCTCCTCGAGATTGCTCAGCACCGAACCGAGAACCTCTCCATCGAAAGAAGTTGACGCCTCCTCCCCCGTGCGCAAGCGTGTGATACGACACGAGTCGGTCCTCGCCAGCGGTCTCCATCACCCAGAACGGCTGCTTCGTGACACTGCGCATCATGTCGTGCACCAGCGAGTACATCTCGGGACGAGCCGGCCAGTTGATCGGAGGAGCCGGGCCCACGCTCGGGTGACGCACCGGCGACATGGCGTCGATCACGGAGTAGCAGTCCCAACTGATGAAGTCGAGCTGCTCAGCCAGGTCGTGAAGGTCGATCTCCCAGTACGTCGCGATCACATTCGTCGTCAACCACTGCCGTTCCGAAATGGTGTCGCGCAGGACCGACACCTGGTTCTGGCAGAAGCTCACCACCTGATCGGAAGCGAACCGGTAGTAGTCGAGCAGGTGGCTGGGATTCAATCCGATCTCGCGGCGTGGGTACGGCAGATCGATCTCAGCCCACGCTGAGTACTCCTGACTCCAAAAGACGGTGCCCCAGGCACTGTTCATCTCGGTGACGGAGCCGTATTTCTTCTGGCACCAGTCGATGAACGCTTGGCGACAGTACTGGCAGTAGCACCTCGTCGTGTCGTGATCTCCGAACTCGTTGTCGACCTGCCAGCCCACCACGTGTGGATTGTCCCCGTAACGTTGGGCGAGTTCGGTGGCGATCTTTCGGCAGTAGTCCCGGTAGGTCATGTTGGAGTGGCAGTAGTACTTGCGCACCCCGTTCTTCATCTGAACGCCGTTGACATCGATCGGCAGGATTTCCGGGTGTTTGTGCACGAGCCACGATGGAGGTGTCGCTGTTGGAGTGCCCAGGATCACTTGCAGGCCTGCCTCGCCGAGTGTGTCGATCGCTCGATCCAGCCAATCGAAACTGAAGACGCTTTCCTCTGGCTCCATCCTGGACCAGGCGAACTCGCCGATCCGGACACCGTCCATACCGCACTCGCGAATATTGCCGGCATCACGTTCCCAGTCTTCCTCCGGCCAGTGCTCTGGGTAGTACGCAACTCCATAGAACATCAGGGCGCCAGCCCAATCTCGTCAATGCGGATCTCGATCCGGCCCGCGCGGCTCTCTCCCGGTTCGAGAATCAACAGATTCGACTCCTCGGTGAACCCTTGGGCGTAGAGATTGTGTGCATCGGCCGAGCACGTCTGATTCTCGACGCAGAAGATCGGGTACTTGGGCGGGCAGAAGATGCAGGTGTGGGTGAAGATGTCCGAAGCGGACAGCGTCAGACGGACGCCGATGTTCTCGTAGTAGATGACCTGCGGGAGATCAGGTTCGAGCCCCCAGAAGACATCATCCAGATCGAGCTCCGACAGCAACTTCGGTTCACGGAAATCTCCGGGGCTGTTCGCAAGATCGACGAGGCGACCGGATGGCAGCAGATCCGTGGCCTCCATCCACTTCCTGGCCGGCACATCCAGCCTGACGTCGTCACGAGTGCCGATCAGGTTGAAGTATGGATGTATCCCCAGGCCGAACGGGAGCCGGTGTGTGTCGTCGAGATTGATCACAGCGAAGTCCAGGCTGACTCGATTCTCGTGAAGGGTGTACGTCAGCTCCAAACGATGCTGTATCGGAAACTGCTCGTACAGGTCCGAACCGGGGACAAACGAGATCGAGTTGCGAACCGCAATGCCATCGTCAACGGGTTCTGGTGTCTCGCCCGTCCATGCGGTCTTCGCCACCAGCCCGTGCAGGAAGTTCGTGCCGTCGTTCGGCTCGAAGCAGAACTGGCGGTCGTCGAATTCGAAACGGGCGTTCCGGATCCGGTTCGGGCTGGGATACAAGATCGGAGATCCCAGCAAGGCCGGCCCCTGGGCGGTCGACGTTGTGTCCAGGAGGTACTCGATCCCGTCGTGCAGCAGGCTGAACATGTTGCAGCCCATCTGCGGGGAATAGGTGATCTCGATCTGTCGCTCGCCGGCGTCGTCCTCGCCGTAGAGACTCACCGTCTCCTTGGCGAAATCAGGGTGGGTGCCGACGTCGTAGCCGAACTTCATCACGCCGCCGCCTTGCCTGCGCTACCGAACAGTTCGAGCACCCCGCCGACGCCGTCCTTGTAGGCCTTGCGAGCTGCAGTGCTGATCGTGAACAGGTTGGCAGCGTCACCAGCTGCCTCCTTCTTCATTGCCTTGCTGGCGCCGATGACCAAGTTGGTTGCCACATTGATCTTCGCCACGCCGGCGGCGATGGCGGCCGTGAACTGCTCGTCCGTCAGGCCTGACCCACCATGCATGACCAGAGGGACATCCACCAGGGATGCGATGTGCTTGAAGAGCTCGAGATCGAGTTGCGGGTCGCCCTTGAACACGCCATGGGCTGTTCCGAACGCGACCGCCAAGTAGTCGACGCCGGTCGCTTCGAGGAACGGAACGACACTCTCGGGATCGGTGAAACCCTGGCGCTTGGCGGCAAAGTCGGCGTAGTCGGCGGCATTCCCGACATGGCCCAACTCAGCCTCGACTCCGATGCCGAGTGGCCGCGCAGCGGCAACGACCTCGAGCGTCTTCGAGACATTCTCGGCGATCGGCAACTTCGAGCCGTCGTACATGACGTCCGTGAACCCGAGCGAGATCGCCTTCAGACATTGCTCGACGTTCTCGCCGTGGTCGAGCATGACCGACACCGGGGCAGCAACGCGTTCCGCCATCATCTTCAAGTACGCCGCGAATGCCTCGGCGTCCGGAAGGTCGATCAGGTGCGCGTACACCGCAACGATCGCCGGCGCCTGTTTCTCAGCGATCGCGTCGAACGTTCCTCGTGCCCCCTGCATCTCGAAGACGTCGATCAGCGGAATCGCGTAGCCGCCTGCCCTTGCTGCTTCGAGGTGGTCCTTGATACGGACGAGACTCATCGATCTGCCTCTCGATCGTGGTGTTGCACGCGCCGAGTGGTCGCGTGTTCCTGCAGGAGGAGCAGAACTTCCGCAAGTGTGGGGATTCCTGCTCGGCCGCCGAGTCGGGTGCACGCGAGCGCCGCTGTCGCCGAGGAGAACTCGAGGACCTGGTCCAGGGACCAATCCTGGAGCAGGCCATAGATGAATGCGCCATGGAACACATCGCCTGCACCGGTGGTGTCGACGACGTCGATGGGGAAGGCAGGCGCAACGAGCCGTTCTGAGGCAGTCACGAGATGACTGCCCTCGGCGCCCTTGGTGATGACCACGATCTCCGGCCCGCGTTCGAGCGCCGACGTCGCGGCCGCGATGTCGTCGTCGTGTCCGGTCAGGGCCTGCACGAACCCGTCGCCGCACACCAGAACATCGGTGAATTCGACCAATGCGGCGAACTGTGGTGGAAGCGTGTTGCCGGACACAGCGGATCCGTCGAGCACCACCGTCTTCCCTGCCGCCTTCATCCATCGCGCTGCCTGGAGTGCTGCTTCGTGATGAAATCCGTCCATGTGCAGGAGTTCGGCGCCCGCGATGTACGCCTCGTCGAGTTCGGCTACCCGAAGCGGATCACGCCCGAAGTCCTTCGACCCCGAGAAGATCCGTTCACCCGAGCGCGAGTCGACGTAGCAGAAGATGACCTGCGTCTCCGGTTGGTCACGCGAACGGACACGTGTGACATCGACGCCGTGTTCGCGCAATGAGCGAAGTTTGACCTCACCCACCCAGTCGTTGCCGACCGTGCCGACGAATCCCGTGCGTTCGCCGAAGCGAGAGACCGTGGCCAGAGCGGTCGCGGCCGGTCCACCGCCATCGAACAAGATGTCATCGATCCTGCCTGGGTTGTCCCAGGTCGGTAGGTGTTCGAGTCGTTGAACGATGTCGAGCGTGCTGAGCCCGACGCCCACCACGGTTGGGCTTGTCACGGCGACCTACCAGACGATCACAGGCTCGATGTCCATCAGCTTGCACGCCAACGACAGGCTCTCCACCTGGTTGCCGTGGGCCATGCTGGCATGGTGGATGAAACCATTCTCCACGATCGAGCGATACAGGCGCTCGTGATCCGGCACCTCGATCCAGGCCCAGGTGCCGTTCAACACCTCGTCGGAGGGAACGACTCGGCCGGGGACGATCAGCATCTTCCACTGATCGCCGACTTCGCTCAAACGGCAGAACGTGACGTCGCCAGGCTTGATCTGGAACTGGTACAGACCCGCCATCACGTCGTTCTCGGTCGGCTGTCCGTCGCCGACCATGTCGACACGCGACCGGAGCGCGACTGGCTGCTCGGCGGCGGCCAAGCTGACTGGGGCATTCCCGCAATGCCACGAGAGGAACCGATTGGGGTTGTCACGATGCTGAATGGTCCAGTCGACGAAGTGTGGGTCGGTCGTTCCCAGCCCGGCGCTGTACCCCGCCAGCATTGCCAACGCTCCCATCGTGTCCGCCTCACAGGCGACCGGCATTCCCTTCCCCGTGAGACTGCCCAGCACAGCGCACACGGACATACCCCATGAGCGTTGGATGACCGGCCAACACTGGATCGACACGGCGCTGAGCTTGTTGACTCTCCAGAACTCGGCGATCGTGGCCTCCAATTTGGCTGCCTTGACGACCCAATCTTCCGTCACCGTGATCTGTTGAGCAGAGCTGTGCATGGCGTCGATCAAGACGACGACACGAGGGTCGTCGTCGGCGAGGTCTTGGGCTTGGTTCACCAATGCCGACAGCTCGGAATAGATCACGTTCTGGTTGAACTTGCGGGCCATCGCGATCTCGTCGAAGCCGACCGACTCGAAAGTCTGGGGACGGACACCGATCTGTCCGATGCGGGCATTGAACAGCGACTTCTTGACAGCGACCGCTCGCACGAAGGTGTCGATCGATTCGGTGAACTCTGACTCATCGTGGAAGAAGATGCCGCCGAAGTGATAGTGGAGTCTCCGGCGATACAGGCCTGCGGCGATCGCGATCGTGCCGCAGTACGAGTCGGATTGGCGTGCCAACGACCGGTTCTCGAGGGCCGGCGGCTCTTTCGTGGCGTAGAGAAACGTCGGCACATCGAGCAGCTCGGCGACCTTGATCGCCGACCGCTCATCGCCGAAATTCATGGCACCGACAATGATGGCGTCAACCTTCTGATGCATGAAATATTCGGCGACGGCATCGGCCTCATCCAGGTTGCAGACGCAGCCATCCGGGGAGAAGCCCTCGACGCCATCGGTGGTGGTGGGGTCCTCGGGATGGATCTTCGGGAAGACGAGCGTGAGCCCTTCGATCTGTTCGAGGGCGGCGATCGCGCTCGCTCTCATCGAGACGACCCACGGCGGTATCGGTCCGTACGGTCGATACGAGGGAACGAACCCGATTCTGACGCTCAGCGCACTCATTCTGTGTCACCTCGACAACGAGTTGATGTCTGTCGTGTTCGCAGCTGCGGGCTGATCACACGGTGTTACTTGGGGATCAGTAGGTCGCGAAATCGACGAACCTGCCTCGATAGCCCTCGAGCTTGTCTTCGTCGAGCTCGATGCCGATACCTGGCCGGTCAGAGACGATCAGGTCACCGCTCTCCCACTCGAACGGTTCCTTCACGATCTCGTCGAAGAACCCGCGCGACTTGTAGATGCTCTCCTGGATCAGGAAGTTGGGAACATTGGCGTCGATCTGTAGCGCTGCCGCGGTGATCACCGGCCCTCCCCACACATGCGGGGCCATCAGCACGTAGTTCGCTTCGGCAATGTTCGAGATCTTCTTGCACGCCGTGATCCCACCGCAGCTTCCCAAGTCGGGCTGGGCGAACGCGCACGCCCCTTCGGCGAAGAGGTTCTGGAACTCGTACGGCGTGACGAGCCGCTCACCGGTGGCGACCGGAATCGTCGTGCTCTGGGCAATCCGGCCCATCTGCTGATAGTTCTCGGGCGGGCAGGGCTCTTCGAGCCACAACGGATCGTGATGCTCGATTCTCGCCGCCAACCGGCGGGCTGCCGATGGTGTGATCTGCCCGTGTGTGCCGATCAGGATGTCGGCGCGGTTGCCGACGGCGTCACGGATCGCTCCAACCGCTTTGTCGGCGTGTTCGTATTCGGCCAGCGACAGCTCGAAGGGGGGCCGCATGCCCTGCTTCAGCTTCTGCTGTGGCACGGGGTCAAACTTCAGAGCCGTGAACCCCTCGTCGACGAGACCAGCGGCCAGAACGGCCAGCCGATCAGGATCGGTGGTCCAGCTGCCTGCCGCGGCACGCAGGCCGCCCTGCGCCTCGAGGTCGTAGATGTAGGTGTAGGTGCGGATCCGGTCGCGGCACTTGCCGCCGAGCAAGTTGTAGACGGGCGTCTTGTAGAACTTGCCGCAGATATCCCACAGGGCGATGTCGAATGCGCTGATGATGCCCTGCATCACGTAGTCGGGATGGCGGGCGGTCAGAGAGGTGTAGAGCTTGTTGTATATCGTCTCAGGACCCAATGCGTCCTCGCCCTTGAGATGGGTGTCGAACACGCCTCTTACCATCGCCTCGTAGCCATCCTCAAGGCCCATCAGCGTGGACAGGACAGCGGTTTCACCCCACCCCTC
Source organism: uncultured Ilumatobacter sp. (assembly GCA_937919625.1). Lineage (GTDB taxonomy): Bacteria > Actinomycetota > Acidimicrobiia > Acidimicrobiales > Ilumatobacteraceae > Ilumatobacter. Next base: position 7,041 of record CALFRK010000091.1, on the reverse strand, counting down.
GTAGCCCTCGTCGGTTTCGAGTTTCACGAAGTACCAGAGCAATCCACCGAGGTGTGGAGCGTCAGTCTTGATCACGTACGACTTGACATTGGTGAGCTTCACGAGAGCCGCCTGACTCGACAGTCTTATTAGACACAGCGTCTAATAGCCACCTAAACAGGACCGGTCCAGGTTGTCAAGGGCCCCCGTGCCCGTCCTGCCCGCTGATCGGTGTCTGCGGCCAACCAACCCCTGCACCCCAAAGACCGAGCGGTTCGATGCCGAGGTGCTCTCCGCCTTCGACTGATTTGCCAACCGGACAACTCCCCGGTCACCGCTCTGCTCGGTGATGAAACGAGGCAGAATGTGTCCATGCCAGGTACCGAACCACAGCTGACCGCGACCGAGCCGGTCGGCCCGAGGCTCACCCCAGACGATCGCCGCCGGCACCTTCTCGACGTCGCCAGATCGATCGTGGAGTCCGACGGAGCTGCGGCACTCACGATGGACACGCTTGCACGAGCGGCCGGTGTGTCCCGCGCCTTGGCGTACACATATTTCGAGAATCGCAGCGGTCTCCTGCAGGCGCTGTGGAACGAGGTTGCGGCGCTGTGGAACGTCGAACCGATGCCCCCGGTCGACGAGCTCATCACCGAGACTCCACCCCGTCAATTGTTCGAGGACCGCCTCGTGGCCAACACCCGGTGGTACTTCGACCAGATCGAACAAGGCGGCTTGCTGTTCTACCGGTTGGTGTCCGAACCCAGTCTGGACACCTCTGTCGAAGTGCTTCGCAAGCGGGTCCAACGCGACAACGTCGCGTGGTGGGCTCGTCTGCTGGAAACGATGGGGATCGACAGCCAGCGAGCGCTGGTCTACTCGAGCCTGCTCAACGGCACGAGCGAGATCACGTGGGAGTTGATCGCTCGGGGCCTCGCCGACCGCGCCGTGATCGAGGAGGTCTTCTTTCTGAGTAGCCGGCTCACGCTCGATGGGTTGCTCGAACAAGCTGCGGACGATCTCGGAGCGTGACCGCCCGCCGGTTCGTGTGAGCGGTCAGTACCTGACCGATTTCACGGTGCCCCCGTCGATGTGCAGATTGGCGGCGGTCGTGTAGGAACTGAGCGGTGACGTCAAGAACGCGATCGCCGCAGCAATCTCCTCCGGACGCCCCAGGCGACCCATCACCGAGAGCCGCTCGGCCAGGGCGTAGAGCTTCGGTTGTTGTTGACCGACCTCATCCCAAAACCCGCCGTCGACGTGCACGGGCCCGGGCGACACCGAGTTGACGCGCACACCGTTGGCACCCTCGATTTGCGCCAGCTGCGATCCGTAGCTGGCGAGCGCCGCCTTCATCGGTCCATAGGCTCGATCGAGATCGGGCAGTTGGGACATCATCGCTGCAATCGACGAGACGATCACGATCGAGCCCTGCGACGAGCGCAGATGAGGGAGCACCGCTTCGATCGCCCGGATGTGCTGGAACAAGTCGATCTCGAAGTTCTCCTGCCAGCGTTCGAGATCGGTGCGGTAGACGCGGGCCGAGACGTTGCTGACGAATCCGTCGATCCCACCCCAGTTCGACGCCGTCGACTCGATCCAGCTCTCGAGCGCATCGCCGTCGGTGACATCGACCACGTTTCCGATCACGTCAGCACCGCCGGCCCGCAGGCCTGCGACGACCTCATCGAGCGTCTCTTGACCACGTGCGCAGGTCGCCACCCTGGCACCCTCTGCACACAACCGTTCGACCGTGGCTCGGCCGATTCCACGGCTCCCCCCGGTCACGAGAATGCTCTTACCCCTCAGTTGCAGATCCATGTGGCGTCCTTTCGTCGGTTGGCCGGCACACGTCGATCATGCCCGCGGTGTTCTGGTCGTCGATGTTCGCCGGCCGTACTTGCACCTGCACTTGCACTTGCACACGACGCCGGATTTGTTATTAGATATCGTGCCAACAAGGTGTGTGTCAAGTGCACACCGGGATCGAAGACGCTCCGAGAGGCTCAGCCATGACGACATCCACGAGGGATTACACGCCGTCGCTCATCCACCGCGACGGGACAGATAAGGGGCGGCGACCATGCTGATCGGGTTGCACCACGTCGGACGCGTTGTTCACGACCTCGAACACACCGCTCGCCAACTCCATGCCATGAGCGGTTGGCCGATCACATCGCTGGCGGCCGGCGACGACCCCCTGGTCGCCGGCCGCGACGTGCAGGCCAGCGCCCGAGCGGAGGGCCCGAACGGGTGGATCGAACTGGTCGGCGTCGCCGCTCCGGCCGGCCGACGCCGAGAAGTCAACGAACCTGGCGTGACCCACGCCGGCATCCAGACCGGCAGCATCGAACAGGTCGCCGATCGAGCCTCGACGGCCGGAATCGTGTCGCACGCAGATCCGGTCGAACTCGGAACGGGTTTCCAGTACCTGTACGTGCGCGACGCCGAACAGCTCGTCACCGAGATCGAAGGGGCGCCGCACGCTCCCGCCGATCTCGAGCCATGGCTCGTGCACGGGGCGATCGCCACGCCCGACGTCGACCGTCTTCGCGCCGCCTACGAGGACCTGATCGGCTCTCCGGCACTGAACACGGCCCGCCTGCGAGGGCACGCTGCGGTCGATCGGCTGTCGGCCCTCAGCGATGTCGACATCACGGGCACGTGGGTCCCACTGACCAACGCCAAGGTCGAGATCTGGCAGTTCCACAACCCGCCGACCGGTGCCCCCGAACAACCGGACTACGAAACGCCCGGAACGGGCCATCTCGCCTTCGAGAGCGACGACCTCCACGCCGACCTCGCCCGAGCGAAGGCTGCCGGCTTCACCGTCGAGGACGAACCCGCCGGCACCGACAGACTCGAGATGACGAGACTTCGCGACCCGGACGGCAACTGGGTCGAACTGATCGCCTTCCACCGAGCCGACGACACCCTCTCGCTGCGCATGCGACCCGATCTACTCCGCCCATCTCGGATGGACGCCCTGCTCCACGGAGGCCAACAATGAAAACCGCATCTCGACCGGTCGCAATCATCACGGGGGCGGCTCGCGGCATCGGGCTCGCCGCTGTCGGCCGTTTCGTCGAGGCCGGCTACGACATCGTCGCTGTCGACCTCCCAGGCGCCCCGTTCGAAGATCTCCCCACGCTCACCGAGGGTGGCCCGAGCATCGAGACTGTGAACGGAGACGTCAGTTCCGACCAGGATTGGGCACGCGTCATCAGCGTGTGTCGCGACCGGTTCGGTCGGCTCGACGTACTGTTCAACAATGCCGGGATCGAGGGGGCCCTCGGTTCGATGCTCGACTACCCGCTCGCCGAATTCGATCGCGTGATGGCGATCAACGTGCGCGGCGTGTTCCTCGGAATGCGGCACGCTGTCGAGTTGATGCGCGAGACCGGTGGCGGTTCGATCATCAACAACGCCTCGAACATGGGTGTGAAGGGCAGCGCCAACATCATCGGCTACAGCGCCAGCAAGCACGCCGTCGTCGGGCTGACGCGCAGCGCGGCGATCGAGTTGGCGCCGACGATCCGGGTCAACGCTGTCTGCCCGTCACCGACGAACACGCGAATGATGTGGGACATGCACGACCGGGTTGCGGCAGACACGACCGACGATGAGTTCGAGCGGGCCTTCACGGCGACCACCCCCATGGGGCGCTTCGCCGAGGCCGATGAGATCGCCGAGGCAGCGTTGTTCCTGGCCGGCAGCGGGGCGTCGTTCATCACGGGCGCGATACTGCCGGTCGACGGCGGCAACACCGCTGGGTGATCTCACTGCAATCACATGATCTCAGCGGCGACGACCGCCACCGACTACGTCCATCGAGACCGGACAGCGAAGGAAACGAATCACATGAACGAAGCATCCGAGGCCAGCATTTCGCCCACCGATCACCACGCCGAACTCGGCTGGGTCGGGCGCGATCGCAATGCTCCCGAGACCGTCGCACTTCGCCAACACCTCCTCGCCAACAACGGGATCACCGACCTCGAGATCCTCGATCCGACGGAGATCGAGCGGGCCGTCAGGCTGTTCCATCGCGACGGCTTCGTCGTCGTTCGTGATGCCCTCTCCCCGGAACAGACAGCGTTCCTGCGCAACGGTGTCGTCGAGGTCGCCGACGACATCGTCGCACTCGACGCCGCACGGGCCGGCAACCGGGGATCGCACCGATACTCGTTCGGTGGATCGAGCGTCACCCGCAGCATGCTGCACCGTCCCGAATGGCAGATGTTGGTCGACCTCCCGACGGTGACCCCGATCCTGATCGCCATCTTCGGATCGCCCGACTACATGGTGCGCTCGGGCAGTGGTGACTTCTGCCTGCCCGGCGCCGTCGAATACCAGCCGCTGCACGCCGACATGCGCGACCGGATCGACGCCGAGACGACGCCGTTCAGCTCGTTCCACGACCCACGCGGGCACCTCTCCACCCGGGACCTGCCGTGTCCGTACGTGTGCGTCAATTTCCTGCCGACCGATCAGACGGCGCTCAACGGTCCGACCCGCCAGATCCCGGGCACCCAGCACTCACGGGCGCCATTCCCGACGCTGGAGGAGGAGCCCGAGTGGATGCGTCTCAGCACCGTCTGCCCCGCTCCCGCCGGTGCGGTCCAGATCCGTGACGTGCGGGCGTGGCACGGTGGTACACCGAATCTGTCCGACGACCTGCGGGCGATCCCGAACATCGAGTACTACGCACCGTGGTTCCGGGAACCGCTGACTCCCGGCATCTCGTACCACGACCACCGCCGACTTTCCGAGCACGCCCAGCGACTGACCCGATTCGTCGTGGCGGACTCGTCCGAGCAACTCCCGACCGGCTACATCGTCAAACCACTGCCACGGCAGCTTGGGCAGGTCCGATCGCCGAACACCTGATGGACTACCCGGACGTCAGGAACGCGCCGAGTACCTCGCTGTACCGTGCGAAGTTCTCTCGCCTGATGTTGTGACCGGAATTCTCGATCGAACACGTCACGATCCAACCGTTCGACGTTCCGACCCGCTCAGCGAGGGCGGGCGTCACGATCCCCCCACGAGCAGGATCACCGTGGATCAGCAGCGTGGGGCACCCGATCCGATCGATCACGTCCGACCAGCTCGACCGCGTCAAACTGAAGACCGCTTCGACCCTCACTTGCCGCTTCGCGACCACCCAATCGGCGATGTCGGTGTCCTCCCAGTCGGGATGCTGGCTGTGTCCGAGTACCCGGATCTCCCGTTCCGTCATCGTGGTCACCGAGTTCAAGTAGGCGCGGGCTCCGTCGCGGCGCTGCTGCGAGAGAGCGAGCGACTCCTCCGGTGCTTCCTGCCAAGGAGGGTCCTCGAGCACCAGCCGTGACACGAGGCCTGGGTGGCGAGCAGCCAGCTCCGCCGCGGCGGCGGCGCCGATCGAATGGCCCACCACGGTCGGTCGGTCGAGTTCGAGACCGATGATGACGGCACGGACGTCCTCGGCCGAATCCGACAAGTCACCGGATGCGGTCGTCGATCTTCCATGGTTGCGGGCATCGATCATGACGACGTCGAACGCGGTTTCGAGCAGGCGCGCGACCCGGCTCCAGCACAGGCCGTTGTCGCTGAATCCATGAACGAGCACGACCGGCGGTTGCCCCCCAGTGCCGGTCCGGTAGAAGTGCAGGCGTACTCCGTCGGCGTCGATGTCACCCTCGGTCCAGTCTTCCCTCACATCAAACCCCTGGCTGGAACTCACCACGCATAAGCCTCGGGAGCGGGTCCCGGACCAGGGAAGATCGTGTCGAGCTGCTCGAGGATCTCCTGTGGCAGCTCGATACTGGTCGCACGCAGCGCTCCACCGAGTTGGTCGATCGTGCGCGGCCCGACGACCGGGGCCGTGACACCCGGGCGATGCAGCAGCCATGCCAACCCGACCGCACCCGGCGCTTCGCCGAGGTCCCGGCACACCTGCTCCCACCGGTCGAGCTGCGGCCGCATCTGTGCAGCTCGATGTTGCAGCTGCGCCGAACCCCGCCTCCGTCCGGGCGACTCCTCCGACGGGGCTCCCGCCAGCAGCCCTCCCGCCAAAGGGCTCCACGGCAAGACGGCGAGCCCGTAGGCGGTGCAGGCAGGTATGACCTCGAGTTCGATCGTGCGCTCGGTGAGGTTGTAGAGGCTCTGTTCGGACACGAGCCCGAGGAAGTGGCGCGACTTCGCCGCCTCGTTGGCCTGAGCGATCGACCAGCCGGCGAAGTTGCTGGAGCCGACGTAGGTGATCTTGCCCTGGGCGACGAGCGTCTCCATCGCCTGCCACACCTCGTCCCACGGTGCGGTCCGGTCGAGGTGGTGCATCTGGTACAGATCGATGTGGTCGGTCTGCAGTCGGCGAAGGCTGGCGTCGCACGCACGCCGTATGTGGGTGGCCGACAGCCCACGTCCGTTGGGCCACTCCGACATCGGTTCGTAGAGCTTGGTAGCCAACACGATCCGGTCACGACGCTCGCCGCCCTGAGCGAGCCAGCGACCGATCAGCTCCTCGGTGGCACCGACACCGAGGCGTCCGCCGTATTGGTCTGCGGTGTCGACGAAGTTGATGCCGGCCTCGACGGCCTCGTCGAGGATCGAGAAGGCGTCGAACTCGGCCGTGTTCGGGCCGAAGTTCATGGTGCCGAGACACAACTCGCTGACCTCGAGAGCCGTTCGGCCGAGTCGTCGGTATCGCATTCTCACTCCTTGCTCGTTTCCGAACTGCGTCGGCCGATCCGACAGCTGTCAGATCGCAGTCAGGCAACACCTGCGCTATGCGCTCGCGGCAGACGAGTCCACCTTAGTAGCGGGCGACACGATGATCGCCTTCCCGGCATCTCACAGCGAACCGGATCGACGCGGCAAGCCGTGCATGCGGCTCACGGCGGCGATACCGCCTACTACCACTCACCAGGCGAGCTGGCGCTCGAGCCCGTCAAGTCCTACCGCACACCGGAGGTGATCGCCGTCCACAGCGGCACCGGGCTCACCGCCGCGACCCAGCAGTTCCACCGTCGGCTGCGGACCCGGCCCACCCATCCGACGTCACCTCGGCCAGTACCCGTC
>CALFRK010000090.1 GCA_937919625.1 uncultured Ilumatobacter sp. | reverse complement strand
GAGGAAGGCTGTCCCTAGTACGAGAGGACCGGGACGGACGGAGCTCTGGTGTGTCTGTTGTCCTGCCAAGGGCATTGCAGATTAGCCACCTCCGGAAGGGATAACCGCTGAAAGCATCTAAGTGGGAAACCCGTTCGAAGATGAGTGTTCCCATACCGTTAAGGTAGTAAGGCCCGTGGCAAGACCACCACGTTGATAGGCCGGAGGTGTAAGTGTGGTAACACATTCAGCCGACCGGTACTAATCGGCCGAGGGCTTGGATTTTATACGATCGCTCGTGCTTGCTCTGGAGTCCTTTGGGTGCACCCCAATTGACAAAAGGTTTCCGGTGGCCTTGGCGAGAGGGTCACACCCGTTCCCATCCCGAACACGGAAGTTAAGCCTCTCAGCGCCGATGGTACTTGGGGAGAGATCCCCTGGGAGAGTAGGACGCCGCCGGAATTGTACGCTCGAAGAGCGCCGCCCAATGGGTGGCGCTCTTCGTCGTTTTCGTCAGCCGATAGCGCGTGTGGCGCCCGTAGGATTGGTGCCCATGTCCGATGATCGCTCCCGCAGCCAACGTCCCGGCGGATCATCCTCCGGCAATCGGGCGGGTGGCGGCTCCGGCCGATCCGGTGGAACAGGTGGCCGCCCTGGCTCGGGCCCCGCCAAGAAGAGCGGCGGGCGGTCGGGTCCAGGAACCGGCGGCGGTTCAGGACGGCCCGCAGGGCGCCCAGACGGACGCGGTGGCAGCAGCGGCGGCGGATCACGTTCCACGGGCGGGCGCAGCGGAGGTCGGCCAGGTTCGGGCCCAGGTCGGCCACGCCGAGACGGCGACACTCGCGGCGCTCGCGGCGGAAGTGGCGATCGGCCCGCCTATGGGCGTCCCGAACCACGCAACGAGGCCGAGCGCCGTGCTGCCGATGTTCGTGCCCGCCGTGGGCCCCGCCGCACACCCATCACGCCAGAGGGTGAGCAGGCCAAGATCGAGGGTCGCCAGACCGAGCAGTGGGTCGACGAGGGATCGACCAACTTCGAGGACGAGCTGACCACTAACCGCTCGGCCGGCGGCGGGCGCGATCGTTTGACTCCTGAGGTCGACCCCGAAGTCGTCGCAGAGATCCACGACGCGGTCGATCCGGGCCGAGCTGCACGATTGAGTGAGAGGCTCGCCTCGGCGGCGGCGGCACTCGACCGAGAACGATTCGACGAGGCGCGGCGGATGGTCGCCCCGTTGGTGCGCGAGTTGCCGCGGGTCGCTGCCGTGCACGAGGTCAGTGGCCTGGCTTCATACCGAACCGATCGTTGGAAGCAGGCCGCCCAGTCGCTCGAGTTGGCGCGCCAACTCCGTCCTGACCCGTCGCTGCTCCCCGTGCTGGCCGATTGCTACCGAGCTCTCAAGCAGTGGAAGGACGTCGACACCGTGTGGGCCGACATCCGCGCCTCGTCCCCGCCCCATGAAATTATGGCTGAGGGCCGGATCGTGGTCGCGAGTTCACTCGCTGACCGTGGCGAGCTGAAACAGGCGATCGAGTTGATGAGCGCAGCTGCCAAGCCGCCCAAACGAGTTCGCGATCACCATCTCCGGCAATGGTATGTACTTGCCGACCTTTACGACCGAGCGGGCGATACTGTCGCTGCTTCCCGCTGGTTCCGCGAGATCGCCCAGCACGACCCCGCCTTCTCCGACGTTCGCGACCGTTTGCGCAGTCTGGGGCGCTGACCCTCAGGCGGTCGCTACGCTCCGAGCTGATGGCGAAACCACATTTTCGCGCCGGCGTCGTCACTGTCGTGCGCCGATCCGACGGCAAGCTGCTGGCGTTCGAACGCAGTGACACGAGTGGCCAATGGCAGCTGCCCCAAGGGGGCATCGAGAGTGGCGAGTCACCCACCCAGGCCGCATGGCGCGAGCTCACCGAAGAGACCGGGCTCGACGAACGCCACGTACGCCTGGTGGGTGAACACGACGACTTGACCGTATACACGTGGCCGAAGTCGATGCGCCCCGGCGAGCGGCTCGGGCAGGTGCACCGCTGGTTCTTTTTCGAGTGGCGCGGCCTCGACGTCGAGCCACACCCAGATGGCGGCGAGTTCACGAATTGGCGCTGGATGAAGCCGAAAGACCTGATCGACCAGGTGGTCGAGTTTCGACGTGGTTCCTATCAGCAGGTGCTCGGTGGCTGATCTCTTCAGTGCCGCCGTCGAGCAGCATCTACGTGCCACGGCGCCATTGGCCGCCCGGTTGCGGCCACGCAGCCTGGCCGACGTGGTTGGCCAGGTGCACCTGGTCGGCCCGAACAAGCCGCTGCGCCGCCTGGTCGAGCAAGACCGCCTCACATCGGCCATCTTTTGGGGCCCTCCTGGCACCGGCAAGACGACCTTGGCGTTGGCCGTTGCCGGCACGACAGCGCGTGCCTTCGAACAGATGTCTGCGGTCACGGCAGGTGTCAAAGACGTCCGGGAGGTGATCGAGCGCGCCCGCCAAAGGTTGGGCGAGCGTGGCCAGGGGACGATCCTGTTCCTAGACGAGATTCACCGGTTCAGCAAGGCCCAGCAAGACGCCCTGCTCCCGGCCGTCGAGGACGGCACTCTGACTTTGATCGGTGCCACGACCGAGAATCCGTTCTTCGAGGTGAACCCGCCGTTGCGCAGCCGCTCGACGCTGTTCCGACTCGAGCCACTCGACTCGGACGCGATGCGCGTGCTGGTCGAACGCGGCCTCCAAGCTGAAGCCATGGCAGCGACACCAGAGGCGATATCGCTGCTCGTCGACCGGGCCGGAGGCGACGGTCGACAGGTGTTGACATCGCTCGAGGTGGCGTGCGCTCTCGCACACCCCGGTCAGGTCACACTCGAACACGCCGAGTCGGCGTTGGGCACGAGTGCGCTGCGCTACGGTCGCGACGATCACTACGACGTGGTGAGTGCGTTCATCAAGTCGATGCGTGGCTCAGACCCGAATGCCTCCGTGTACTGGTTGGCGCGGATGCTCGAGGCCGGCGAGGATGCTCGCTTTATCGCTCGCCGATTGGTGATCTTCGCCAGCGAAGATGTCGGCATGGCCGATCCTCAGGCGCTGCTTGTGGCGGTCGCTGCTGCTCATGCGGTCGAGCATGTGGGGTTGCCTGAAGCGCAGCTCAACCTTTCGCAGGCTGCCGTGTACTTGGCGACCGCGCCAAAGAGCAATCGATCAGCTGTGGCGATTTGGGACGCTCGCGCTGCGGTTGGCGACGGCCTCGTTGGCGAAGTACCTGCACATCTGCGCGACGGGCACTATAAGGGGGCGTCGACTCTGGGCCACGGCGTCGGCTACGAGTACCCTCATGCTCACACCGACGGATGGGTCGAGCAGCAGTACCAGCCAGATGGCATGACCGACCGGCGTTGGTACAAACCGAGTGATTACGGATTCGAACAGGAGATCGCGGCCCGCATGAACGAGCGACAGCCACACCCCAAAGCAGGAGATGGGGGCCCGACGTGACCGCCGGTGACCTCGCCGTCACGCTTGCCGCTGTGCTGTGCACGATCGGATTTGCGGCGCTGATCGTCGTGCTCGTACGTGTACTCGACTCGCTCAAGGCACTGAGCGGTGAGGTCGAATCGTTGCGTGGCGAAACCCGGCCGTTGCTGGCCGAGATGCGCGATAGTACGGCTGAGGCACGTACTGCGATGAACACGGCTCGCTCCGATCTTGAGAGATTTGATCGCGTGCTCGGCTCGGCCGAGGCGATCAGCGACGCCGTCGGGGGCGGCAGCCGGATTGCCCGCACGGCGTTCTCGGTGCCCGCGATCAAGATTGCCGGCATCGCCACCGGTACCTCCCGGGCAGTGCGACGTCTGCGGGGGCGCGACACCGGCGCGTCGCTGGTGCATGTTCCCAATCAACGCCAAAGGAGACGAGCATGAAGCGCATCACCTGGTTTGTAACCGGCGTCGCAGCCGGCGTCACCAGCGCCAGTTACGCAACGAAAAAGATCAAGCGCACGGCGTCGCAGCTGGCGCCCGTCAATGTCGCCAAGGGTGCGGCCAGCCGCGCCAAGCAGGGCGGGCGTAAGGTTGTCGCCGCCGTCAAGGAAGGGCGTGCGGCGATGCACGCCCGCGAGGACGAGCTGAAGGTCCGGCGCGACGCCCGGGTCGAAACACTCGACGAGCACCTCGAGCCGGGCGACCAACTGCTCGTCGACGGACAGCCGGTCGATACCGGGCGTGTCATCGTGCTCAAGCAGAGGCGGTAGATGGGCTCGCTGATCCAAGATCTGACGGTCGAACTCGGGTCTGAACGGGTTCGTTCCGGACCCAGCGAGCTGTCGCTGTACCGCAAGGACGCGTCCAACATGGAGGGTTCGACGGCGGTCGTCTGCCTTCCGGAAACCACCGCCGAGGTGCAGAGTTGTGTCCGGATCGCCAACCGGCACGGCGTCGCCTTCGTTCCGCGTGGCTCTGGCACCGGGCTCTCCGGTGGGGCGGTGCCGCTTGACGGAGCGGTGGTGATCGCCACGACACGCATGGATCAGATCCTGAGTGTCGACCAGCTCAACCGTTTGGCTTGGGTGCAGCCCGGCCTGCTGAACCTCGATCTATCGAACCGGCTTCAGCACCTCGGCCTGCACTTCGCCCCCGATCCCAGCAGCCAGCAGACGTGCTCGATCGGCGGCAATGTCGCCAACAATGCCGGTGGGCCACACTGCCTTGCCGACGGCGTCACCGCATCACACATCCTGGCCGTTCAGGTCGTGTTGCCCGACGGAACTGTCACCACGTTGGCGGGAGAAGAACCCGAGCCGGTCGGCTACGACCTTCGCGGTTGCTTCGTCGGCAGTGAGGGGATGCTCGGTGTCGCCACCGCGGTGTGTGTGCGTCTGACGCAGAACCCGCCCGGAGTGATGACGATGCTGCTCGATTTTGCCTCGGTCGAGGACGGGGCAGAGACCGTGAGCGGCATCATCGCCGCCGGCATGGTTCCAGCCGCAGTCGAGATGATGGACCAGCTGTGTCTGCAAGCGGTCGAGGCATACATCCATGCCGATCTTCCCGTCGATTCGGCTGCTGCGCTGCTGGTCGAGGTCGTTGGACTGCCTCACGGCCTAGCGGCTGACGTCGACCGGATTGTGGCGATCGCCCACGAACACAACGTCAAGACCGTGCGGGTAGCCCAGAACGAAGACGAGCGGGCGCTGCTGTGGAAGGGCCGCAAATCGGCCTTCGGGGCGATCGCTCGCATCAAACCGAACTACTACCTGCACGACACCGTTGTTCCCCGCACGAAGCTGCCGGAGGTGCTCGCCAAAATCTACGAGATCGCCGACCGGTACGAGTTGCAGGTGCTCAATGTTTTCCACGCCGGTGACGGCAACCTACATCCGTTGCTCGTGTACGACGCACGTGAGCCAGGCACCATCGAGCGCGTTCGGCTAGCCGGTGAGGAGATCGTGCGCGTGTCCGTCGAGGCAGGCGGGGTGCTGAGTGGCGAACATGGGATCGGGCTCGAAAAGCGGGACTACATGCCGTTGATGTTCTCCGAGATCGATCTTGCCGCCCAACGATCGCTGCGATGTGCGTTCGACCCTCTGGGCGTCGCCAATCCGGGCAAGGTGCTGCCGAGCCCGGCCTCGTGCGGCGATATCCACTCCGTACCGGAGGGCGTATGGATCTGAACGAGTTCGCCGAGGAGATCGGCTCGACCGGACCCGTCACGATCGCTGGGTTGGCGACTCGGGGCGGGCCGGTCGAAGGTGTTCGCCCTGTCATGGCGCCGGTCGGAATCGAGTGGGTGCAACCGGCCGAGATGACTGTCTGCTGCGGCGCCGGAACACCGGTTGAAGAGCTCGACGCGGCACTTGCGGCGCACGGACAATCGGTAGCGATTCCTCCGACGGGCACGGTCGGGGGAGCACTCGTAGTCGGGCACAGTGGATTGCGGCGGCTCGGCTACGGGCCTGTGCGCGACACCCTGTTGCAGACCAATTATGTGAACGCTCGCGGCGAGATCGTGAAGGCCGGTGGGCCGACGGTCAAGAATGTAAGCGGGTTCGACCTGTGTCGGCTGTTGGTTGGTTCGCACGGGACACTCGGGTTCCTTGGTGACGTGATCTTGCGCACGCGTCCCAGGGCGCAGCACGAGCAGTGGTTCACCACCACCGACGACCCCGAGTCGGTCGTCGCCCAGCTATATCGGCCCACGTCGGTGTTGTGGGATGGCACGTCGACATGGGTGCTGTTGGAGGGCGACCGGCGCGATGTCGAGACCCAGGCAGACAACGCCAAACTCGGGCGGGCAGATCCGCCCGATGACGTTCCAACCGGTGGGCGCTGGTCAGTGGCTCCGTCCGAGTTGCCGAATTTGATCGGCACCGGCCGATTCATCGCCGAGATCGGCGTGGGGATCGTGCATCACGAGCACCCTCAGTCGCCGCGTCCGATCGATCCGCCGATTGCCGAACTGCACCGTCGCCTGAAGTTCGAGTTCGATCCCGAGGGTCGTATGAACCCCGGTGTCGACGTGTTGGCGCTCGGCTGACGCTGTATGCCGGTGGACAGGCCGTTCGTCGACAGGGCGATGACCGAGGTCGAGTCCGCTGATCGATCTGCGGCTCTTGCCGCTGACTCTTGGGGCCTGACAACGCCGGTGCTGATCCGCAGGGGGATGAACGCGCTGTATGCCTGTGGCGACGTCGTACTTCGGGTCGGGCACACCACAGCGCCCGCCCGGCTGGGCCACCAACTGGTCGACGTGATGTTGTCGCGCGGTGTCCCGACCGCACCACCGATCAGTGGCCTCGCCGGCGAGTTCGATGAGGTCTCGGTGACGGCCTGGAAACGGGTGCCTGTGACGGACTCGGCGGTCGATTGGACGGCGATTGGTGTTGCCGTTCGACTCGTTCATGACCTGGAACCCTGCGAGGTTCCCGATGGCTACCCCGTTCCGTCCCCGACAGCCTTCCCATGGTGGAACTTCGGCTCGCTGTTGGGAGACGTTGCCGATCTGCTCGACGAGCCGGCTCGCCGGGGGATCGAGGACACGCTTCGTCGGCACGACGGCTGGCAACGGGCGATCGGCGAGGATCGAGTGGTCTGCCACGGTGATGTACATCCCGGCAATGTGCTGATGTCGCCAGAGGGTCCGCTGCTGCTCGATTGGGACCTGCTGTGCACGGCCAACCGGGCCTGGGACCACGCCATGCTGACCTCGTACGCGGAGCGTTGGGGTGGTAATCCAGCTGTGTATCCGGCCTTTGCCGATGGCTATGGAACAAATCTGGCCGACGACCCCTTGACGGTCGCTCTTGCAGACCTTCGCAACGTTGCTGCGACACTGATGCGGGTACGAGCCGGGCGCTCGAACGACGCCGCCCGCGCCGAGGCCGATCGTCGCCTGCGGTATTGGCGCGGTTGTCGCGATGCCCCGACCTGGACCGCCCAGTGACCTTGGGGAGCGGCGACGCTCAGAGAAACTTGCGGATCAGCTTCTGTTTGAAGTCTGTGTACGGGGGATAGGCGAGCTTCGGATCGGGCTTTGTGCCACGTCGAAGTACGGGCTTGAGGTGTGAGAACACGTTGAAGCCGGCCTCACCGTGATAGCTGCCCATGCCGCTCGGGCCGACGCCGCCGAACGGAAAGTCGGGGATTGCCAGATGCAGCAAGGTGTGATTGACCGTCACGCCGCCAGACGACGTGTGCGAGATAACCCGATTGGCATCACGATCGTTGCTGGCGAACACGTACAGCGCGAGTGGCTTGGGTCGGGCGTTGACGAAGTCGATCGCCTCGCCGAGGTCGCGATACGTCAACACCGGGAGGATCGGCCCGAAGATCTCCTCGCTCATCAGCCGCGAGGTGGGGTCGACACCTGTGACCACGGTGGGTGAGATGAACTTGGTCGAACGATCAGCGAAGCCACCGAAGGCCAGCTCGTCGTAGCCTCCACTGTCGAGCAGGGCGCTGACACGGTCGAAATGGCGATCGGACACAATCCGTCCGTAGTCGGGCGACGATGCGATGTCCTCGCCGTAGAACTCTGTGATCGCGGTGCCCAGGTCGGCAACAAACTGATCAGCGATCGAATCGTGGGCCAGCACATAGTCGGGAGCGACACACGTCTGACCGGCATTGATGCACTTGCCCCACGCGATGCGGCGAGCGCTGACCGTGACGTCAGCGCTAGCGGTGACGATCGCCGGACTCTTGCCACCCAGCTCGAGTGTGACCGGCGTCAGATGCTCGGCAGCAGCCCGCATCACGATCTTTCCGACGGTTCCGTTGCCGGTGTAAAAGATGTGATCCCACTGCTCGGCGAGCAGTTCGGTGGTCTCTTCGACGCCGCCAGACACAACCTGTACGACGCGGCCGTCGAGATAGTTGAGGAGCAGATCTTCGATGACCGCCGCCGTCGCTGGTGCGATCTCCGACGGCTTCAATATGGCGGTGTTGCCGGCCGCGATGGCGGGCACGAGCGGGGCGAGCAGCAGCTGCAGCGGGTAGTTCCATGGCGAGATGATCAACACAGTGCCGAGCGGTTCGGGCACGACGCGTCCCGATCCGGGCCGCTGGTGTAGTGGAACGCCGACCTTGCGGGGGCTGGTCCACTTCTCGATGTTCGAGAGCACGTGATCAACCTCGCTGATCACGAACCCGATCTCGGTGGCGTACGCCTCGGTCGCAGACTTGCCGAGATCGACCCGCAGCGCCCGGGCGATGGCGGTTTCCTCCTCAGCGAGGAAGCGCTTGAGCTGGCGCAGTTGCGTGACACGATCGTTGACATCACGCAGAGTCCCGGCTCGGAACCCGCCGCGCACCTTGTCGAGCTTGTCATGGATCTCGTTCGAAGCAGCAGTTTCGGCGGTGATGCCCATGACATAAGGCTACGACCGAGTCAGCGTCCGGAGTGTGTCAGGCGCACTCCGAACAGCGCCGCTCGGTGTGGTGACGCTCTACCATGAGGGGCCACATGACGCTTCACCTCGACGCTGAACAACTGAACACTTGTGTCGCCTGCGGACTGTGCCTTCCGCACTGCCCGACATATCGGGTGACAGGGCAAGAGGCGCTCTCGCCTCGTGGCCGCATCGAAGCGATGCGGGCCGTGCAACTCCGCGGCGCGCCAATCGACGACGACTTCGTCAACTTCATGTCGACCTGCGTTCAATGTCGCGGTTGTGAGCCGGCATGCCCAAGTGGCGTGCAGTATGGCAACCTGATCGAGGGCACCCGCGTCCAGCTCGCAGCCCAAAGAAAGATCACCCCTCGTTGGCAGAGGGTCGTCTTCTCTATGCTGCCTCGCCACCGAATGCTGCTGGTCGGATCGACGGCGCTCGCCGTTGCTCAGCGGGCTCGACTCGTGCCGAAACGACTTGGGCTCGGGCGTTTGCCGGTTCGCCGGGGGGCAGCGGTAAAGGCCACGGGTGAGGACGCTTGGCTCTTCACCGGTTGTGTGATGGATGCTTGGCTGCGCGATACGCATCGCTCGACGGCAAAGGTGCTCGACGCTCTCGGCGTCAGGTACTCGGTGCCGGGCGCAGGCGGCGGCTGTTGTGGTGCCCTGCACGCCCACGCCGGCTTGCACGACGAAACGGTGAAACTGGCGGTGGCGACGATTGCCTCAATGCCTGGTGAGGCTCCAATTTTGGTTAACTCCGCTGGTTGCGGTGCGGCCATGAAAGAGTACGGCCACATGGTCGGCACGGTCGAGGCGCGTCGCTTCTCTGAGCGGGTGTTCGACGTGCACGAATGGATCGCCGGGCGACTCGACGATCTGCCAAAGCTGAGCCGACGTTCGGATTCGGTGATCGTCCAGGACCCATGCCACCTGCGCCACGTGCAGCGTGCCCACCAACCCGTTCGGTCGGTGATCAGTCGATTCGCTGATGTGGTCGAGCTCGATGACGAGGGTCTGTGTTGTGGCGCCGGCGGCGCCTATTCGGCGCTCGAACCGAAGCTTGCCGGCCAGATCCGCGATCGCAAGATGATGGCTATCGATCGGGCGATCGAGCGCAGCGGGGCAACGACGTTGGCCAGCGCCAATCCCGGGTGCAGCATGCACCTTCAACAGATGCTCGACGACCGTGGCATCGTTGTGCGACACCCGATCGACCTGCTTGCCGAGGCGTTGACATGAGCGAATTCGGCTCGCTCGCCGATCGACTCGAATCGATTGTCGAAGATCTCGACGAACTGGCCTTGAGCAAGCTCCGTGAAGCGGTCGCCGACGGGGCAACCCAACGCCCCCAGACCGACAAAGAGCTCACCAAGGCCAGACGGGCGGCCGAAAAGGCGGCCCACATCCTGAGAGTCCTCGACCAATAACTGCAAGATGCCCGGAGCGTGGCCAAGAGGCCAGCTGCGGCCGATCGAAACTCGGAATAGGTGTGCGAAAAAGGGGGCGGTGCGACCTCTCCACTGAGGTTCGTCGCGCCGTTTCGCTATACGTAGGTGTTGAGAACGTCGATCATGGCACGCAGTTCGGCGTAGCCATGGCGGTCGAACTCGAGCGCAATCCGGTCGAGTTCGAGATGATCCTCGTGGCGACGTTCGATCGAATATGGCTCGGTTCGGTGGATGTCGCCTGACTTCACCAGATGGGCGAATCGATTGTTCAGCTCTGACAGCTGCTCGTCGGTCGGTGCCTGGCGTAAACGGATGATCAGGTCGTTGCCGACGCTGCGAACGCTGTGATAGTTGGCGTAGAACCGGGTGATCTCTTGCACCGCATCGTCAGACGAATCGGTGATCCGATACAGCGCCGTATCGGTGCCGGACACGAGCCCGCGGCGTACCAGGTGCTGCTGCACAAAATCGTGTACTCCCTCCCAGTACATGTCGCCGGGAGTGTCGAGAAACACGATCGGAACCGGGATGCCCTTGCCAGTCTGGGTCAGCGTCAGCAACTCGAATGTCTCGTCAAGTGTGCCGAACCCTCCTGGCAGGCAGATGAAGGCGGCGCTCTCTTTGACCAACATCAGCTTGCGCGTGAAGAAGTACTTCATGCTGACATGCTTGTTGTCGTCGGCGATGATCGAGTTGGCGCCCGCCTCGAACGGAAGTCGGATTGATACACCGATGCTGCGCTCGACGCCGGCACCCTCCATTCCTGCTTCCATAATTCCCGGCCCGGCACCGGTGACGACCATCCAACCGGCGTCAGCCAGTTGCCGTGCGACGCGTCGGGTTTGGGCGTAGAGCGGATCGTCGGGTTTGGTGCGTGCGGATCCGAAAATCGAGACCTTTGGAATGCCCCTGTATGGGGCGAACATCGCGAACGCATCGCGCATCTCGGTGACAGCCGCGCTGGCGATCTTGAGGTCGAGCGGGTGCGGTTCGTCGGTGATCAAACCCAGCACTTCAGAAACGAATGCTTCCGAGATTCGAAAGTCCTTCGAAACTCCGAGGTCGCGGAGCAGTTCTGCGATGCGTTGCTCGCCAATATTGGGCAGACTTGCATTCATGACGAACAAACTCTACGGCTCACGCATGCACGGCGTGGCGATCGGCCTGCTGTCGACATTCGCCGGGCTTGCCGCTGCCGAGTTGATCGTCGGTTTGGTGCGCGGCGCCAACTCGCCCGTGGTGCCTGTCGGCCAGGAAGTGATCGACATCGTGCCGCCCGCCGTCAAGGACTTGGCTATCGAGTGGTTCGGCACCGCTGACAAGGCTGTGCTGATTATGGGCACCTTGTTGTCGCTTGCTGTGGTCGGGTCGATCGTCGGCACCCTCGCCGTCAAGGGCAATCGTGCCTCTGCTTACGCGGTGACTGCTGTGGTCGGTTTGATCGGTGTATTCGCTGTGCAGATGCGGCCGGCACCGACGTTCGGCAAGATGCTTCCGCCGATCGTCGGGACTTTGGTTTCGATACTGGTGATCTGGTGGCTCTCGCCACGCGATGTCTGGGCGGCGCGACCGATCGACGGCGAGACGACAGATCCTGTCGTACGTCAAACAGACGAGTCGGTTGCGGCACCCACCGTTGGCTCGTTGTTCACTATGCCTTTACAGCGCCGCAACTTCCTACACGGGGCCAGCACCGTCGGCCTGGTATCGGTGATGGCTGGTGGTATCGGCCGGATACTGAAGGGGCGCTTCGATGTCGGCGGCGAACGTGCCGCCCTTGAGCTCCCACCGCCCGTCGACACCTTGGCGCCTGTGGTTTCCTTGCCCGATCTGGCTGTCGATTCTGGTACGCAGTCAACTCCGGCGGCAATGATGGACTTCGGGATTGCCGGGGTCGAGCGATGGGTCGTTCCAAACGACGAGTTTTATCGGATCGACACGGCGCTGGTGGTGCCCCAGGTGCCGAAGGACTCGTGGAAGCTGCGCGTTTACGGCATGGTCGACCGCGAGCTCGAGTTCACCTTTGCCGACCTGCTCGAACGTGACATGATCGAGCGCTACATCACGCTTTCGTGCGTGTCGAACCAAATCGGTGGAGATCTGGTCGGCAACGCCAAGTGGCAGGGTGTGCGCCTCAAGGATCTCCTCGACGAGGCAGGCGTGCAGCCCGGGGCGACCCAGGTCGTCAGTCGCTCGATCGACGGCTGGAACTGTGGGTCGCCAACGTCGGCGATCATGGATGGGCGCGATGCGATGCTGGCGATCGCCATGAACGGCGAGCCGCTGCCGGCCGAGCACGGATACCCGGTTCGGATGGTGGTTCCCGGCCTATACGGCTACGTGTCAGCGACCAAGTGGGTCACCGAGATCGAGCTGACTCGCTGGGAAGATTTCGACGGGTACTGGATCAAGCGCAATTGGTCGAAAGAAGGCCCGATCAAGACCATGGCCCGCATCGATCGCCCGAAGGGTGGACGTGGCTACAGCGACAATGCCGACGGCGTGGTCGACATCGCAGGGTTGGCGTGGGCCGTGCACCGTGGTATCTCCAAGGTCGAGGTCTCGATCGACGATGGCGAGTGGCGCGAGTGCGAGGTGGCGGGTGTTGCCAGTGATGACACCTGGCGCCAATGGCGTTATCAGTGGGACAAGGCGACGCCAGGTAAACACAGCGTGCGGGCCCGCGCTTATGACGGTGCCGGCGTCCCCCAGCCCGAAGAACCCAAGGGTGTCGGCCCCGACGGCGCTCAGGGCTACCACCGCGTCGAGTTCAAGGTCGAAGCCGTCTGAACCGAACTGGACCGCTGTGCTACTTCAAAAGTGCGGACGGAACATAATCTGGTCTGACACTGCCGCGATCTGTTCGGAGCCATATCCGAGCCCAGCCATCAGGCAAGCGTGACCGTGGTGCGGACGATGCCGGCTCGGTCGTGGCGGATCGCGACCTTGCAGTCGGTGCCGGGCGGGGCCTCGATGATCCACTCAGCGGCGGCGCGATCGCTGGTGTCGTCGGTACCGAACGCGAACATGCCGATCCCACTGGTCTTGAGAGCACGGCCACCGAGCTGACCGAGATCCTGTTTCGGCACGCCGGTCACCAACGAGGCACCCTCGGGAAGCTCGATGTCAGCCCGTAGCGGCAGTACAGACCGGCGTTCGAGAGCGAGTTGTGTGACGTTTGTCGGCAGCCAGCCGGCGTTTTCGACCACCACGCGAACTCGCCATACCCCATCGCCCGCTGGCTCGACCAGTGTCTCGCGCAACCGCAGTTCAGGCGCTGTCAGCGCTTGGAAGATCGCCAGCTCGGTATGTGGGGCGACCTCGGCTTCGAGCAGGTGTCCAGGTGGATTGCGGAACACAGCCGAGCTGTTCCAGCCGCCCAGCTCAACCTTGCCCAGTTCGGGATGGTCGAACTCGTACCAGTCGACGAAACCATCGGTGACGTTTTCGTCGACCCACGCCAGCAGTTTAAACTCGTCGTCGAGTGGGTGCTTGCGGAACCACTCGATCGGATGCGAGTTCTCGATACCTGCTGCCTTCATGGGGTTCCAGAACTCGGTCGTCCACGAGATCACGCCGACTTGGTCGTAGGCCCAGTCGCTGCCGCTGCCGCCGATTGTCGACTTGGGGTCGTACCGGAAGTCTTCGAGGATCGAGATCGACGGGTAACCGGTGAACGCCGTGTAGCGCTCGCCGAGATCCTTGAAGGTCCACAGATCGATGCTGGGGTACGCGTCTTGTGACTTGTTGCCGTACGGCCGCAGGTGCACGCCAGAGAACGTGTGATAGGCGAAGTAGGCGGTGATATTGGGGCGAGCAATGACACCCTCGACGACGGCCCGAACTTCCGGTTCGCTGATCGGGTGATCTCCGGCACCCGTTGGCGCCGCACCGGGGAAACGTTCCCAGTCGTACGGGAAGTTGCGGTTGGCGTCGATGCCGGCGACCGGGGGTGCGACGGGTACGTTGACGCCGTCATAGTTCTGAACGCGCCCCTCGCGGAAGACCCGGTAGTAAGGACCGGCGCCATCCTCGTCGGGCTCGCGTGGCACCAGCAGGCGGGGGTCGGCCGACGACGCCTTCCAGGTGCCGTTGTCGTCGCCCGTGCGCATCTGCAGGATCCTGCCGTCGTGGTCGACGTCGCTCACGATCAGTCCGTCAGCCTGGTCGGCCCGCGGCCATTCGCGGACTGTCGAACGAACCATGAACGGCACCTCGCCAAGTGCCAACTCGGCGCCATCGGGGTTGACCCGCGGGACGATGTAGAACGTGCGCGAATCGAGTGCGCGGGTTACCTTCTCGTCGCCGCCGTAAGCCGTGCACAGTCGATGTAGCAGGTGGATCAGCGCCACCGAAGCCGTCGTTTCGGTCGCATGGATGTTTCCGTCAAGCCAGACGGCCGGCTTCTCATGATGAGGACCGGTCGCTGTGTTGGTGACCGTCGCGATCCACAGTTCGCGGCCCTCGTACGACGTGCCCAACACCTCGAGCGTGACGAGCGACGGATAGTCGGAGGCCAGTTGCTGCAACCACTCGGTCATCTCGACAAATCGAGGGGCGCGGTCAAATCGAATCTCAGCCATGTCCACAGACTAGAACCTCGGTTGTAAACCAGCCCGGTCGGCGGCAGCCATGAGTACCCTCGCAAATATGTCGCCTACCACGAACTCCGGTCGCGAGGGAGGTTGGATGTTGACTCGCCACAAGGGGACTATCGGCGTGACTCTGGCGATCGTATGGGCGATCATTCCGCTCGTTTTCCCGATCGGCGATCTGTCGATCGAGGGGCGCCGAATGCTGGCGATCTTCGGCGCCGCCGTGGTGTTGTGGGTGACCGAGGCGATCCCGCTCTACGCCACGGCCGTCTTGATCATCCTGGCCGAGATCGTGCTGGTGTCGGATGAGGCGATCGTGCATCTCTCGGACGGATTTGATGCGCCCAAGTACGCATCGTTCTATGGGGCTCTTGCCCACCCGGTCTTGATGCTGTTTCTGGGCGGATTCTTTCTAGCCGACGCAGCAGCCAAGTATCGGCTCGACCGCAACCTTGCCGGGGTGATGCTGAGGCCGTTCGGCCGTTCGCCCGCAGCGATCCTCGGTGGGTTGATGGCGATCACAGCGCTGCTGTCGATGTTTATGTCGAACACCGCGACGACCGCTGCGATGATGGCCGTCGTACTTCCGGTTTCGGCCTCGCTAAGTGCGTCCGATCCACTCCGGACCGGCTTGGCGCTGTCGATTCCGGTCGCTGCCAATATCGGCGGGCTCGGCACACCGGTCGGCACACCTCCCAACGCGATCGCCCTCGGGCGGCTTGCCGACGAGGGCATCAGGATCGACTTTCTGACCTGGATGGCGTTGGCGGTCCCGATTGTGATCGTGGTCTTGTTGGTCGCTTGGGTCCTGATCGTGCGCTGGTACCCCGCCGAAGCGGATCAGGTCGACGTGCAGATTGGCGGTGCCTTCGATCGGTCTCGACCAGCAATCGTCTTGTACGCAACGTTCACTGTCACCGTGTCGCTTTGGATGACCGAGCCGATCCATGGTGTGCCCTCGACGATCGTCGGCTTTGTTCCGGTCGTAGTTCTGCTCACTTTCGGGGTGATGGATTCAGACGATCTTCGAAACATCAACTGGCACGTACTGTGGTTGGTCGGCGGGGGCATCGCGTTGGGTACGGGCGTCTCGGCTGCCGGACTCGATGTCTGGATGGTAGGCCTCGTCGATTGGTCGAGTTTGCCGCGGATTGGCCTGCTGTTCGGCTTGGTGCTTTTCTCGCTGGCGCTGAGCACGGTGATCTCGCATTCGGCGGCGGCCAACCTATTGATTCCGATCGGGGTCAGTTTGGCAACCGCCTCGACGATCGATCTCGATCCGGCGATGGCTGCCGTCGTGATCGCCGTTGCCTGTTCACTGGCGATGTCGTTGCCAGTGAGTACACCGCCGAACGCGATCGCCTTCGCGACGGGCGATGTCGCCACACGAGACCTTGCCCGCACCGGTCTCGTGCTCGGTGCGCTCGGTCTGGTGTTGGTGGCATTTGTCGCCCCGCCCGTCTGGGATGCACTCGGACTTCTACCATGAGGCACTTGCGATGAGCGATCCAACAGTCGATGATCATCGCCCTCGTGTGCTGATCGTCGAGGGCGATGATCAACTGCGGCTGACACTGGCGAACGATCTTGTCGACCTGATCGGATCGTCGGCGGAGATCATCGCCGTGGCGTCAGGCGAAGACGGTTTGCAGGCCGCCCGCCAGCTGGTGACTGCCGGCAGCAGTTTGCCAGTTGCCTTTATCGAGCGCACCCTGCCAGGCATGAGCGGGGCCGAACTGGCACTCGCTATGCACGACGATCAGTTGCTCCGACGAACACGTCGGGTACTCATGACGAAGGCGACCTCGCTCAGCAATGTCGACGCCGCGCTGTCACGCGGCGCAATCCACGGCATGCTCACGCGGCCTTGGTCGACGTTTGCGTTAAGCGAACAGCTGCGGGCCCAACTCTCGACATATCACGTTGCGTACGACCCCGACCGGCTCGACATCTACGGCGATCTGATCCAGGCTGACGACCGTGGGCGGGCGCAACTTCGGATCGATCAGCGCAGGCATGCTCCGCATCATTCCGGCGACGATGCGCGTCACGTGTTGCTCGAACCACAGATCGATGACGCGGAGGTCGTCTCACGTTTGGTCACAGCGTTGGATCAGGCGCTCGGTCACCCGCCGCGCCTGCGCGTCAGCCCCGGCTCGATCTTGCTCGAACAAGGCGCTGATGTCGGCGGCATCTATGTGATCCTCGACGGTGAGGTCGAACTGCGGCGCCGCACCGAGGCAGGAGAGCGAACGGTTCATCGCGAGGGCACCGGCCCGATCATTGGGTTGTTGTCGCTCGCCAGCCAGCGCCGAGCCTTTCTCGAAGTCAGGGCGGTCACCGAGGTGCGCGCTCTGCCGATCACACTCGGCCAACTGGCGCAAGCGATCGCCGCCGAGTCTGACGTCGGACCGCTGCTGACTCGCACGCTCGTGAATGCACTCGCCAACCGGCTTCGCGACGCAGATGACTTGCAGGTCCGGATCGATGTTCTCAATGCCAACCTCGCCGACGAGCGTGATCAGCTGGCCGAGGCGTTGGCTGCGCTCGAACAAGCGCAGACCACTCTGATCCAGCAGGCTCGGATGGCGACGTTGGGCGAGCTGGCGGCCGGAATCGCCCACGAACTCAACAATCCTGTGGCTGCTCTGACCCGTGCCGCCGAACATGTCGCGACCGATGTCGACGAACTGCTCGCCGGCGATGCTGCCGCCGAGCACGTCGAGCGCGCGCGCCACGCCAGTCCGGTTCGATCGGCCGATCTTCGGTCAGCGCGCCACGCCATCACCAAACGACTGGGAGATCGGTCGATCGCCGAGCGGCTTGTCGCGGCGGGCGTAACCGACCCTGACCGGGCCGCTGAGCTCGCCGAGTCGCCGGCGTCGATCGATCGTCTCGCCGCCGCCCATCAACTCGGCTCGGAGCTGCGCAATATCGCCACTGCATCGGCGCGCGTGTCCGATCTGGTCTCGAGTCTCAGGTCGTACCTGCGTGGCGGCGAGGACAGCCCGACGATCGCCGGGATAGACGTCACCGACACTGTTGACGACGCACTACGACTGCTCGGTCATCGGCTCGCGGTTGCCACCGTCGAACGCGACTATCAACCGGTGCCACATGCCTGGGTTCGCCCAGGGCAGCTTCAGCAGCTCTGGACGAATCTGGTGTCGAATGCCCTCGAGGCCGCCGGGCCGGGTGCCCACCTCGGTGTGTTCGTCGACGCCCCCGATCCGAGCCACGTTCGTGTCCGCATCTGTGACGACGGGCCAGGAATCGATCCGGACGTCGCCGATCACCTGTTCACGCCACATTTCACGACGAAACATGGGCGTGTCAGCTTCGGAGTCGGGCTCGGTCTGTCGGTCTGCCGTCAAATCGTCGAGAGCCACAACGGCACCATCGACCTTGCCTCAGGTGACGGCCAGACCGTTGCTACCGTCATCTTGCCGATCGGCGCTACCGTCCCAACTCGAGAGGAATCAACATGAACCGACTCGCGGTATTGATCGTCGAGGACGAGGCCGAGGTACGCGAGGCCCTTGTCCGCGACCTCGAGCCGCTCGCCGGCTCGCTTCAAGTGGAGACCGCTGATGATGTCGTCGACGCCCGGGCCGCTTTGGCCGACATCGTCGCCGGCGGCGGCCGGCTGGCGCTCGTACTCGCAGACCATCGTCTGCCGGGTGCCACCGGGGTCGACTTTCTTGTCGAGCTCAACGCCGATCCCGCCACGGCGGCGACGCGAAAGGTGCTGGTCACCGGTCAGGCCGATCATGCCGACACGATCCGCGCTGTCAACGAGGCGCGCCTCGACCGCTACATCGCCAAACCGTGGGATCCGCACGAGCTCATCTCGATATCGGTAGCGGCCGTGACCGACTACATCATTTCCGAGGGAATCGACCCGCTTCCGTATGTTCGTGACCTCGACGGCCAGCGGTTGCTCGACTATTACGCCCGGCGTGCCTCCGACCGCTGATGGCTGACGCCAGTCGCCGTCAGCCTGCTCTGGGTTCGGCAGCAAGGTGACATGATTGGTAGGAAACTCCGTCACACCCTGTGACGACACTGTCAAGCATGGGTGCGGCGGATGAGGGTTTCGTGACGCGTGCGGTGGTGTTCACGCTCGACACGTCGCCGGCCCAGGATCGGATGTTGCGCAGCTATTCTGGTGCAGCACGCTTTGCGTACAACTGGGCCCGCCGGACGATCGTCGAGAACCTCGAGGTGCGCGCCGGTGAGCGCGCGGCTGGGGTCGCTGAGGAGGCGTTGACGCCGTCGCAGTCGTGGTCGGCGTACTCGTTGCGCAAGCAGTTCAACCAGGTGAAGCCTGAGGTGGCGTCATGGTCCGGTGAGGTGGCCAAGCATTGCTTCGACACTGGGATCATCCAGGCTGCGGAGGCGTTCAAGAACTGGTCGGCGTCGCGTAACGGGGAACGGGCCGGTGTGCGGGTTGGGTTCCCGGGGTTCAAGTCACGCAAGACGGCGAAGCTTTCCGTGTCGTTCGTCGAGTTGAACCATCAGCTCTCTTGGTTCCATCCGTCACGCCATGCGATCCGGTTGATGCTCCCCCAGACGCTGTTGCAGTCGAAGAACCTGCATGTGCGGGCGAAGATGCAACAGCTCGTCTGGTTGCACACCGTCGAGTCGACGCGTCGGCTGTACCGGTTGGTCGAGCAGGACAAGGCGACGGTCCAGAAGGTGACGATCTCGTACACGGGTGGCCGGTGGCAGGCGTCGTTCATGGTTCGTTACCAGCTTGCGGCCCGACCACAAAAGCGCGGCCATACCCGCATCGCGGGTTCGGTCGGTGTCGATGTCGGCCTCACGCATCTGGCCACCTTGTCATGGCCGGTCCCGGATGTCACCGATGAGGACGGGCATGTTCACAACCCGCGACCACTCGCCGGACAACTCGAACGATTGAAGGACCTCGACCGGCGCATCGCCCGCTGCAGCGACGGCTCGAAGAACCGGGCCAAGCTCGTCCGCAGACGGGCACGGCTCCACGGGCGGGTCACCAAGACTCGAGCCATCGCTCATCATCAGCTGGCCAACCAGCTCGCCGCCCGATTCGATCTCGTCGGTGTCGAGGACCTCAACGTGCGCGGGATGACACACAACCGGCCGCTGGCGCGTGCGCTCGCCGACGCAGGGCTCGGCCAGTTGCGCACGATCATCACCACCGAATGCACCGACCGTGGCACCAACTTGGTTGCTGTCGACCGGTGGTATCCGTCGTCGAAGACCTGCTCGAACTGTGGGACGGTGACAGCCAAGCTGTCCCTCAGCCAGAGAACCTTCGACTGCACCACGTGCGGCACCCACATCGATCGTGATGTGAACGCTGCACGCAACATCGAGCGTGAAGCCGTCCGGCTTCACGCTCAGCAACAAGCCGACCCGTCAGGGTTGGATGTCGCCGGGCTACGACCGGAGACTCGAAACGCTGCGCTGAGGACACACAAGACCGAACCGGCCACGGCCGGGGCGGCAGTGTCTGTTGATGCCAGAACCAGGCAGTCACACCTTCGTGTGGCATGAGACCTGGACGGGCCGCCGGTAACGGCGACCAGTATCGACAGTGAGCACCGAACGGCAGGATTTTCCTACCAATCATGTCACCTTGCTGCCGAACTTAGCCTGCTCTCAATTCGGCAGCCTTCGCTTCGAGGGCCTCGAGCAGTTCGTCAAAGCTTTTGGCGAAGGCGTCGACGCCTTCGCGCTCGAGCTTGTCGGAGACGGCATCCATGTCGACCCCGACATTGGCGAGGCCATTCCAGATCTCGTGGGCGTCGTCTATCTCGGCATCGACCGTGCGGGCCAACACGCCGTGGTCGGCAAACGCCTCGAGTGTTGGTTCGGGCAGTGTGTTCACCGTGTGCGGCCCGATCAAGCTGTCGACATACAGAACATCTGAGTACTCAGGGTTCTTGGTGCCGGTGCTGGCCCACAGTGGTCGTTGCACTCGCGCGCCGCGAAGGGCGAGCGGCTTCCAACGACTGCCACCGAAAGCCTCGGTGAACTGCTCGTAAGCGAGTTGGCCCTGGGCGACGGCTGCTTTGCCGCGCAACGCCAACGCCTCGGCGGTGCCGATCGCCTCGAGTTGCCGATCGACCTCGACGTCGACGCGGCTGATGAAGAAGCTGGCCACGCTGGCCACCCGCGTCAAATCCGCCGAGGGGTCGCCAGCGAGTTCTTCGATCCCTTCGATGTAGGCGTCGATCACGGCCTGGTAGCGCTCGAGCGAGAAGATCAGAGTGACATTGATACTGCGACCCTCGGCGATCATCCGCTGGATTGGCGGGAGACCTTCGAGGGTGGCAGGAATCTTGACCATCAGATTGCGACGCCGCAAGCGCTCGTGCAGCTGACGGGCGGCGGTCTCGGTGCCCGGGCCATCGTGCGCGAGACCGGGGTCGACTTCTACCGACACGTAACCGTCGAGCGCGTCGCTCTCGTCGTAGACCCGGGAGAATACGTCGCAGGCGCCGTGGATGTCTGCCAACACCATCGCCCAATAGTCGTCGATGACGGGGTGTTCGTCGGCTGCCAGCACCCGGAACTGCTCGTCGTAGTCAGGCGAGCCCTGAATCGCCTTTTGGAAGATCGAAGGGTTCGACGTGAGACCTCGCACGCCACGATCGCGTATCGCCGCCAACTCGCCAGAGGTGAGATAGCTGCGCTTGAGATTGTCGAGCCAGGGGCTCTGACCGTACTGCTGTGAGAGGGCGGCGAGACGGTTCATGGATGCTCCTTGAGCAGTGAGTTCAGTTGGCGAGCAGGGCGATTGCCCGCTCGACAACGTGGTCGACATTGATGCCGAGGTTGTGGAGAACGACATCCCCGGGTGCGCTGGCGCCGAAGCGATCGATGCCGATCACGTCATCGGCGTACTTGTGCCAGCCGAGAGTGGTTGCCGCCTCGACCGACAGCACCGGCACATTTGGTGGGAAGATCCCGCGTTGGAAGCCGGTGTTCTGCAGGTCGAACCGATCCCAGGAGGGCATGCTGACGACGCGTGCCGAGGTGCCGGTGGCCGCCAGCTGTTCGAAAGCTTCGACGCAGACGGCGACCTCGCTGCCGGTTGCGACAAGCACGATGTCGGGATCGCCGTCGCCCCTTACGATGCCGGCGCCAAACTCGACCGCCGAGCCGTCTGTGACGACAGGGATGTCTTGCCGGCTGAGTACCAGTGCGGTCGGCCCATCGTGACCGACGGCGTCCTTCCAGGCGGCAACCGTTTCATTGGCGTCGGCCGGGCGAATGACGTGCAGGTCAGGGATTGCCCGAATCGTGGCAAGCTGTTCGACCGGTTGGTGTGTGGGGCCGTCTTCGCCGACACCGACCGAGTCATGGGTGAAGACGAAGCACGCCTTGGCGCTAGAGAGCGCTGCGAGCCGAACGGCAGGGCGCATGTAGTCGACGAACACGAAGAAGGTGCCGCCGACCGGGATCACACCGCCGTGCAGAGCCATGCCGACCATCGCCGAACCCATGCCGTGCTCGCGGACACCGAAGTAGATCTGCCGACCGCCGGGATTGGCTGCCGACTGTGCTGACTGGCCTGCCAGTTTGGTGCCGGTGTTTCCGGTCAGGTCGGCGGATCCGGCAACCAAACCGGGAATCGCCTCGACAGTCGCATCGAGGGCGGCGTTGATCGCCTTACGGGTCGCCACCTTGGCGCCCTGCTCGTAGACCGGAAGACCATCGGACCAACCCTCGACCCCGGTGCTGTTCCAACAGGCGATCCACCCTGGTGATTTAATGAGATCGGCATTGCGTGCGGTCCACTCTTGATTGGCGGCCGCGCCGCGTTGCGAGGCATGCGATCGATAGGCGTCGACCACATTGGCCGGTGCCCAGAATGGTTCGTCGGGGATACCCATGACCGCCTTGGTGCGGGTGACATCGTCGGGCTTGAAAGCCAAACCGTGGGCGGCGGGTGAATCGGTGTGATTGGGAGAGGGATAGCCGATGTGTGAGCGCAGCACGAGCAGGCTGGGTCGGTCGGTGACGGACTTGCCTTCGAGCAGGGCCGACTCGAGAGCGTCGAGATCATTGGCGACCTCGCCGAGTTCGATCACATGCCAGCCGTAGCTGCGAAACCTGGCCGGTGCGTCGTCGGTGTAGGCAATTTCGGTCTTGCCGTCGATCGTGATGTGATTGTCGTCGTAGACGGCGACGAGCTTGCCGAGCCCGAGATGACCAGCAAGCGATGCGGCCTCATGCGACACTCCCTCCATCAGGCAGCCGTCGCCGGCAATCACAAACGTGTGGTGATCGATTGCCTCGGTGCCGAAACGTGCACCGAGGATCCGTTCGGCGACGGCCATTCCGACGGCGTTGGCAAAACCTTGGCCAAGCGGACCCGTTGTGACCTCGACGCCGGCTGTGTGACCGGCCTCGGGATGTCCAGGGGTGGCCGACTCCCACTGGCGGAATGCTTTGAGGTCGTCGAGTCCCAGCCCGTGGCCGGTGAGATACAGCATTGAGTACTGCAGGATCGACGCATGCCCAGCCGAGAGGATGAAACGATCGCGATCGGCCCACGTCGGGTTGGCCGGATCGAACTTCAGCAGGCGGCTGTACAGCACGTGAGCCAGCGGCGCGAGCGCCATCGCTGTGCCCTGATGGCCACTGTTGGCATTGAGCGGACCATCCATCGCGAACCCACGGATCAGATTGACGGCGTCGTGGTCGAGCTCGGCGGAGAGAGTGGTCATCACAGTCGAGGTTAGCGGCCCGACCCGCGACGGAAAGGTGCCTGGACACCTTTGCGTTCGGCCCGTTTCGTTACAGGCCGACTATTCGACGGGTGGTAGCAGCGTGAATGGCACGATGTGCCACGGGCTGAGATCGACGCGGCAATAGGCGAAGATCTGCTGGTACTCAGTGAACTCGAGCTCGCCACGCACCAGCCGATAGGTGAACTTTCCCGGCTCGACGCTGAAAGGGCTGACGTTGCGGGCCAGATCGGCGACGGCGTCGGGTGCCTCGGGATCGCCCATCTCGGTGCGAAAGACAACCTCGAACACGCCTTGACCCGACTCGTTGGAGGGGCAGAAGATGAGGCCGACAAAATGGGGGCCGATGGTGACCGGGACAGGCGACGGCGCCGCCATCGAGAACATGGCGCCGGTGAGATCGATGCGTGTCGACGGACCGGGGGCCTGGCGCATCTCGAAGTTCTCGACGAAGAGGGCCGACACGATCTGCATGTCAGCGAGGGTACCTGCAAAGATCCGACTCATGCGTGACGACATCGACCGGTGGGATGCCCGCTTTCGCGGGCGGCTGGCCGGTACGCCGTCGATGCCGAAGGGGCTCGGGGGTCTCGAGTTACGGCGCGGCGGTCGGTGCCTCGATGTCGCCTGTGGACTCGGCGAACAATCGCTGTGGGCTGCCCAGCAAGGTTTCTCGGTGGTGGCCCTCGACGGTTCCGAAGTGGCGATCACCGCTCTCAACTCGGCCGCCCTCAATCTTGGTGTCCGCGACCGCATCGACACGCGAGTCCACGACCTCGACGACGGCCTGCCGGCCGACTTGGGGGGCGAATGCGCGATGGTGATCTGCCAAAGGTTCCGCGACCCGGCGCTCTACGATCAAATGGTCTACATGCTGCAGCCTGGTGGTGTGCTCGTGATTACCGTCCTGTCGCAGGTTGGCCGGCAAGGCCAGTCGAGGCGGTTCCACGCCCCGCCTGGCGAGCTGGTCGATGCATTTCGCGACCTCGACGTGGACATCGTCCGCTCGCTCGAAGCCGACGGCGAATCGACGTTGGTCGCCCGTCGGCACCTCACCTAAGGCTCAGTCGGCGGGCTCAGAACGAACGCGACGGTCATCGCGCCTTGTGCCCGCAATTTTGGTGATGGTGATCCTGCACGACGGCGCGGTGTTCGGTACAAGGCCGATCACGAGGCCGAACCGGGCTTGCCACCGATCAGGCGCCGAGGAATGCGGAAGAGCAACCGGTAGCTGCCTTGTGAGGGCACGAATCCGAACCATCGCGAGTCGGTGGCGCCAGCGGAATCATTGTCGGAGCAGGCCTCGAAGCTGTCACCGCTCACGCCCCCGACCCGTTTGACCAGCCAGAAGCCAGGTCGATGTGGATGTTCGAAGCATCGGATCTGCCCACGGCGCAGACGTAAAGACCTGAGGGCGACCAACCCGTCGCCCGGTTTCAGCGTGGGTAGCATTGAGTTCTCAGATACGACAAACCGCTTCACCTTAGGTTTCCCACCTGTCACGATGGGAAGTGTATGTTCGCGGTCTGTTCCGACGCCTTACGTACTGATTCAAGTACGTATTGATCTCATAAAGGAGAACCACCGATGTTGAACCACCTGTTCGCAAACGCGACCGTGGCCCATGCCCACTGTGACCTGTATTGCGGCGTGTACGACCCCGCCCAGGCCAAGATCGAGGCGCTGTCGTGTATGAAGACGGCCCAGAAGTACCAGGATTCCGATGATGATCACTTCCGTACCCGCTGCATAGTGGTCAAAGAACAGCGCGCCGAGGAGGTCAAGCATCACCTGATGGTGCTCTGGGCCGACTTCTTCGCCCCCGATCACTTCGCTCAGTTCCCCAACTTGCACCAGATGTTCTGGGATGCCATCCATCAGGCTGGTGAGGTCAAGAAGTCGACCGAGCCGGCTGCCGGTCAGAAGCTGCTCGACATGATCGACGGCATCGCCGACGTGTTCTGGCAGACCGAGAAGGCCAAGGCGATGGGCGTCTATCCGCCAAACTGATCCACCAATACTCTGATTCCATCGACGCCGGTAGGCGCCGCCGACTCACACGGGTTCAGGCGGCGTTGGCCGGCGTGTTTGGTGTTTGTGAGGGGGCGAGCCGCAGCTCGCTCAACCGAACCTTGGCCAGCCGCATCCAAGTGAGTGGCTTGATCACGAACCAGCCTGGATCGATCTCGTACCAGCGGTGGGCAAGCTTGGCCGACGTGGGGGCGGCGTGGTGATTGTTGTGCAATCCCTCGCCGGCCGTGACGAATGCCAGCCACTGGAGGTTCGTCCCCGAGTTGGCGTAAGGGCGTCTGCCGAAATGATGACCGATCGCATTCACGGCGGCCGATCCGGCCAGGTAGTAGTTGACGTGGATGAACGCCGCCAGTAGCCCCACCCGCCAGCCGAAGAGCAGCATCAACAAGGCTGCGCCGAGAAGCAGACCGAGCGCCGAATAGTCGAATAGGTACCGATCCCACTTGGTGGGGGCGAGGTCTTTGGCGTACTTGTCGACGTTGACCTGATCGTGTGCGGCTTTGCGGTACATCGCCAGATTCTTGATTTGCACCGTCTTCCAGCCACTGATGGCGGGCGAGTGCGGGTCGTCGGGCGTATCGGTGTGGGCGTGATGTTTGCGGTGCACAGCAACCCATTCACGCACCTTGATTCCGGCGCTGAGCCAGATCAGGATCTTGAAGACGGCGTGGGTGGGCTTCGAGAATGTGATCGCCCGATGTGAGAGGCCTCGGTGTAAGTACACCGTGGTGCACACATTGGCAAGGTTGGTGACCCCGACTCCGACGAGCAGTGCGAGCAGTATGTAGCGCATTGCTCCCAGAGTGTAGCACTGTCTACCTACTGGTCGGTAGGCAGACAGCTGCGGATCCTGTTAGCCTGGCAACTCGCATGTCCACCCCATCGCCAGCTTCGGCAACCGATGCCGCCGAACCAGCACACAGATCGACTCGTGAACAGATCCTTGGCGAGGCACTGGCGTGCTTCGCCCAATCGGGATACGAGGGCACATCGCTCAATGACATCGCTGCCGGCGTCGGGATCAGACGCCCCAGTTTGCTGCACCATTTTGGGTCGAAAGAGGCGTTGTACCAGGAAGTTTTCGAGCACCTTTTGTCCGATTGGTTCGAACGTCTGGCGAGCGCGATCGGTGCCCCCGGGCGCGGCTGGGACAAGGTCGAGCTGGTCTTGCGGGCGGGGTTTCGCTTCTTCGCCGACAACCCGAGCTATGTACGGATGGTGCGTCGTGAAGCGATCGACGGAGGTCAACATCTTGCGATTGACCTTGCCAGCGTTTTGCGTCCGATGTTCGATCTCGCCGCCGACTACTTCGAGCGCGAGATGGAGTCGGGCAACTTCGTTCCGCAGGATGCTCGTCAACTCCTGATCACTGGTTACGGCGCACTTCTCAGCTACTTCTCCGACGAGCCGTTCCTCGAGGGGCTACTCGACGTGGCGCCACTCTCCGAGTCGGCACTTTCGGCACGTGAAGAGCACATCGTGGCGTTCTTCCACGCTGCTCTTGTGCCCTGATCGATTTCGGAGGCGATTGCCGAGATCCGGGTCGGCGGGGTGGTTACCGTGGGCTGCGCATGACTACCGGCACCACGCTCTCTGAATCTGAGTCGAAGGTCTTGCTGGTTCGGTACGGGCTACCTACCGTCGACGAACGCGTCGTCGCCACGGTTGCCGACGCTGTGGCGGCAGCTGACAAGATCGGCTACCCGGTGGTCGCCAAGCTCGAGGGCGAGGCGATCGCTCACAAAACCGAGCGGGGGCTGGTGCGGCTCAACCTGGTCGACGCCGCCAATGTCAAAGCTGCCGCCTCGGAGCTGCTGGCTGCTGCTACCTCTGACGACGGCGAGGTCAGAGTGCTGGTCGCTCAGATGATCGCTGGCAACCGCGAGCTGATCGTCGGCTTGCTGCGCGACCAGCAGTTCGGACCGACCGTGATGCTCGGTCTCGGTGGCATCCTGGCCGAAGCGATCGCCGATGTCGTGTTCCGCCCGGCGCCGCTCGACGAGGTCACCGCCCACGAGATGATCGATGGTTTGGCAACCCAGATGTTGTTGGGCGAGTTTCGCGGCGAGGCTGCCGTCGACCGCAACGCGGTGGCAGCGCTGCTGGTCGGGCTGGGCCAACTCGCGGTTGATCGTCCCGATGTCATCAGCGTCGACGTAAACCCATTGATCGTCACGCCGTCCGGTGTCCCCGTGGCTGTCGACGCATTGGTCGAGATCGGCAATCCGGCTGCCGCAGTCGATGCGGCCGTTCGTCGGCGGCCGACCGACGAGGCATTCCGGGCGCTGTTCGACCCGAAGGGCGTCTTGATCACCGGCGCCTCCACACACCCCGGCAAGTTTGGTTTTGTGTCGCTCCACAATCTGCTCGCCTCCGGCTACGAAGGTGGCGTGTACGCCACCAACCTGAACAGCGAAGTGGTGCTCGGAGTTCAAACGGTCGCCGATATCTCCGTCCTGCCCGACGACTCGATCGACTTGGTGTTCGTCTGCACACCGGCCTCGACCAACCCCGACATCCTTCGGGCGTGCGCAGCCAAGGGTATACGGGCCGCATTTCTGACCTCCGCCGGTTATGGAGAAGCCGGCGAAGCCGGGAGAATCGCCGAGCGCGAGCTGGTCGCCCTGGCCGACGAGCTGGGGATTTTGTTGGCGGGTCCCAACGGACAAGGAGTCGTATCGACCCCCGCCAAGTTGTGCGCACAGATCGTGGCGCCGTTTCCTCCCGTCGGCCGAATCGGTGTTGCCAGCCAGTCGGGCAACTTCGTGTCGAGCTTCCTCAACCTGGCGCGGGCGTCGGGGGTCGGGATAAGCCGAGCGGTTTCCGCCGGCAACGCGGCGGCTGTCGATGTTGCCGACTATCTCGGCTTCTACGCAGCCGACGACGCCACGTCGGTCGGGTTGGCCTATGTCGAGGGCATCACCGATGGCGAAGGCCTGATGCGACGGCTAGGTCAGGCGGCGGCGCAGAAGCCGCTTGTGCTCTTGAAGGGAGGCGCCACGGCCGGCGGTGCCCGTGCGGCCGCCAGCCATACCGGCGCCCTGGCAGCCGACGACAAGGTGTTCGACGGCGCCTGCCGAGCCAACGGAATCACGCGGGCAATGAGCGTTGATGAGGCCTTCGAAACTGCCGCCACATTTGCCACACAACCGTTGCCGAATGGCCCGAACGTAGTTGTTCTGACCACGGCCGGCGGGTGGGGCGTCATCACCGCCGACGCGATCACCCGCGACCCTGATCTGCAGCTGCTCGAACT
The DNA here is from genome assembly GCA_937919625.1 of uncultured Ilumatobacter sp. GTDB lineage: Bacteria > Actinomycetota > Acidimicrobiia > Acidimicrobiales > Ilumatobacteraceae > Ilumatobacter. Next base: position 22,102 of record CALFRK010000090.1, on the reverse strand, counting down.
TCCCGCCGACCTGTTGGCAGCAATCGACGAACACCTGCCCGCACGTTGGAGTCGCAACAACCCGGTCGACTGTGCCGGGGGCGAAACACGGGACACGATCCCGACCGTTATGGGCCTGATCGCCGACTATCCCGCTGTCGATGCGATCGTCTTCATCGGGCTCGGGATCCAATCAAACCAGGCTCGCATGATGCGTGAAGGTGGGTTCTTCCCTGATCACGGTCTGGATCGGATCGTCGAGTATCACGAGCGGCAAGACCGTCGATTCGCTGAGGCTGCCGCCGAACTGAGCGAGCGCACCGGCAAACCGATCCTGCTCGCCACGGAGCTGGCCGTTGCGGATCCAGATAATCCTGGGCCAACTGCGCTGCGAGAGACCGGTCGGCTCTGCTATCCCAGTGGCGATCGTGCTGTTGTCGCCCTCGGACACATGTACCGGTACGCCCGCCACTGGGAGCGGCGCTCGAAGTGACGACACGCAACAACGCCCGGGTCGGCCCGATCATCGTGCTTACGATGGTGCTGCTGGTCCCTGCAGTGCTGCTGTGGGGGGTTTGGCGTTGGGCAGACGGTCGCCATCAGAACGGCCAGGATGCCGTGCCTGCGCAACTCGAGACGCCGATCGCGGTTCCGACACCCGAGCCGGCGTTGAGCACCGGCTTGTTGTCGTTTCGCCGCTCGGCCGGCGAACTGTCTCGGCGGCTGAACGTGACATCGTTCGAGACTGCTTTGCGGCCGTTGATGACTGCGGTCAATGAGCGTTCGTGCGCTGCTGTTTCACTCGACGGTCGGCTGGTCGGTGCGTCAAATCTTGACCTGGCTGTAATTCCCGCCAGCAACATGAAGATTTTGGTCGCTGCGGTTGCGCTCGATGCGCTCGGCGACTCGTTTCGGTACACCACCAAGGTGGTCGGACCAGCGCCGTCGGGCGGAGTGATCAACGGCGACGTGTATCTCGTCGGCGGAGGTGACCCGGTGCTGTCGGGCGAGTGGTATTCCGACTCGGGCCTCGACCGGTTTCGGGCATTCAACATCACGTCGCTCGATCAACTGGCCCGCGACGTCGCGGCTGCCGGGGTTACGCAGATTGAGGGCGTGGTGCGTGGCGACGGCAGCCGATACGACGACGAGTTCTACGCCCCCGGCTGGGGCGGCGGCGTCGCCGGCCTCGAGGCGGGGCCCTATGACGCATTGCTGGTCAACGACTCGCGGGTGTTGGGTGACGACCAGCGCGGTGCCGACCCAAACGAAACTGGGGCACGCGAGTTCGCACGGATACTGTCCGAGCAGGGGATCACTGTCACGGGCGGCTCGGGTACAGGGGTCGCTCCCGCTGGCGCACCAGAGTTGGCCTCGATCGAGTCGTTGCCGATCACCGACGTGATCGAGGAGATGTTGACAAACAGCGACAACAACACCGCAGAGTTGATGGTCAAAGAAATCGGGCTGGCCACGGCGGGCGTTGGCACACGACAGGCCGGCCTCGACGCGATCGGTGCCACCGTCGCCTCCTGGGGTATCGACACCACAGGTCTGCAGTTGGGCGACGGTAGCGGTCTCAGCCTCGACAACCGGATCACTTGCAACACCTTGTTGGGGGTGCTCCAGCACGTGGGGTTTGACAGCCCGGTTGGGGGCGGAATGGCGATCGCCGGTCAGACCGGCACCCTGACCGACATCTTCGGTGACACCCCGGTCGTCGGAAGATTGCGGGGAAAGACTGGCACGCTGAACAACCCACCATTCAACGAAGATCCGCCTGCCGTGAAAGCACTCTCGGGTTATCTGCCGGTCGACGGCGGGGGAGCTATCGAGTACACCCTGATCCTCAACGGTCCGACGATCTCGGACCAGAGCGAATACCGGCCGCTGTGGGTCGATCTAGTGAACGGGTTGAACTCGTTCCCTGCCGTCGCCAGCCCGCTGGTACTCGGCCCACGATGACCCGCACCGGCCGGTCATCTCGACGGGCATTACCCATTGCAATGTTGACTGCCCTGGCCGCCGTGCCGGCGATCGGTTTGGCGGGGGTTTGGCAGTACGCCGAGGCGAATGTTCCGCCGCCGACCACGACAACCACCACGACGCTGCCTCCGCCCCCAGTCGGTGTGCTCGACACGGCACTGCTGTCGTATCGGCGGCACCCGTCGCCGCTCGCCAAACTCGTCGCCGAAGTCGCGTCGAACCTTGCCTTCGCCGAACGAGTCGAGGCGCTGGCCGACGAGATTGGCGAAGCGAGCTGTGTTCGGCTGCTCGATGATGGCGAGGTGATCGCCGAACTGAACGCTGAGCTGCCAGTCGTGCCCGCCAGCAACCAGAAGTTGTTCGTGGCTGCCGTGGCGCTCGACATTTTGGGCCCTGACTATCGATTCCGGACCGAGCTGCAGTCACCGCCCCCAGCGGGCGGGGTGATCGCCGGAGATGTCTTTCTGGTCGGCGGTGGTGATCCGGTGCTTCGAACCGCGGACGTGCCCGACCCTCTGAGGTATCCGGCGTTCAATACGACCGCTCTCGACACGCTCGTCAACCAGATCGAAATTCTCGGAATCACGACGATCGAAGGCGACGTCGTCGGCGACGGCAGCCGCTACGACGACGAGTTCCGGGCCCCGAGCTGGGGAAGCGAGATCACCAACAGGGATGCTGGCCCATACGACGCGTTATTGATCAACGACGGGCTGATAGACAACGGCGACTATGGACTCAACCCCAGCCGATCGGCCGCTCGGATTTTCTATGACATGCTGATCGCCAGGGGCATCACGATCACTGGATCGCCAGCCAACCAGTCGCGACCGGTCGACGCCGGGTTCACCACCCTCGCACTGATCGAGTCGCACCCGTTGACCGAAGTACTGGTCGAGATGCTGCACACCAGCGATAACAACACCGCCGAGATGCTGGTCAAGGAGATCGGCTATGTCGCAGCCGGGCAGGGCACACGGACGGCGGGTCTTGGTGCGATCCGTGCCACGCTGGCGGCCTGGGACGTGCCGCTCGACGGTGTCGAACTTCAGGACGGATCGGGGCTCAGCCGTGACAATCGGGCTACTTGCGCGGCTCTGGCGGCGATCGTGGCGTCGACGCCGGTCTCCGACCAGCTCAGAGATCTGCTCCCCGTGGCGGGTCGCGACGGCACGCTCGCCCCGCAGTTGCTCGGAACCAAGGCTGAAGGTCGCCTTCAGGCCAAGACAGGAACCCTGACCGACGTCAAATCGCTGACGGGTTCGCAGCCGTCAGAAAGCAACGTCCAGATCGATTTCTCGCTTGTGTTGAACGGCGAAGGGGTCGATCATCTGGCGGTGTACGGGCCGGTCTGGTCAGGTGTTGTGGCCCTGATCGACGACTTCCCGATCGTAATCGAACCCGACATCGACGCGTTTGCGCCGCGCTGAGCCCGACCGACGTTTGTAGTGTCTCTCAAATGGCGGTGATGCCGATGTTTCCTCTGGGGACCACCCTGCTACCCGGTGCCGTGCTTCCGTTGCAGGTGTTCGAGCCTCGCTATCGCCAGATGATTCAGGACATCCTGCGTGACGACGTGAACCCACCCGAGTTCGGGGTGACGATGATCGAACGTGGGAACGAGGTCGGTGGTGGCGACAAACGCGCCACGATCGGCACGATCGCCCGGATCATCGACATGCAGGTCACGCCTGACGGTCGTTATGTCTTGGCCGCTGTGGGCACGGAGCGAATTCGGGTCAATAGCTGGTTGCCCGACGATCCTTACCCGCTCGCCGACCTCGACTTGTGGCCAGACGAGAACGACTCGAACGTGGCACTGGCCGAAATTGAGGCACTTCATCGACGTGTTCGAGAACTCAACGAAATCGTTCGCTCTCTTGGCGAGATCACGCCGCCGCCCGACGCCGAGATCGGAATTGACCCGCGGATCGCTGTGTACCACCTTGGATCGCTGTCACCGCTGGGAGCAGCAGATCGGCATCGTCTGCTTGCCGCCCCCGGCCTCACCGAGCGCATCGAGGTGCTGACCGAGGTGCTTGATGACGCGGCGGCTGTGCTGGAATTCCGTTCGCCGTGATAGAAACATGTCATGGTTGACGACACGCCGGACACTCCCTCGCGCAGCGAACAAGCCTCGATTGGCGAGGTGATCGACTATGTCAAGACGTACGCCAAGCAGGAGACCGTCGGCCCGCTCAAGGGCGCTGGTCGTTGGATCGCTTTCGGTGCGGCCGGGGCGATATCGCTCGGCATCGGTTTGTCATTACTACTGCTCGGTCTGTTGCGTCTGCTGCAGAGCGAATGGGATCGTTCGGCGACTGGACGGTTGTCCTGGTTGTCGTATCTGATCGTGATGGCCGCATGTATCGCCCTCCTCGTCTTCACGATCACACGGATCAACAAGACGTTCCTCGACAAGGAGCAGAAATGAGCAAGACCGAATCCTCCCCGAAGATTACGCCCGAAGACCTCGAGGGTAAGCTGCGCGCCTTTCAGGGCGACGTTCAGGGCAAGATCGAGAGCAAGAAGAACACGATGCTCGCGATTGGCGCCGCCGGCGTCACACTGCTACTGATCATCTTCTTCCTGATGGGAAAGCGCAGCGGCAAGAAGAAGACGACTCTGGTCGAGATCAGGCGCATCTGACCGATGGCCCTGATTCCGCGGATGTTGCGGCCCTCTGCGCTGATCCGGCGCAAGGCGATCAACACTGGCTTCCTAGGCCCAAGCATGCTCTGGAAACTGATCGGAGTCCTCGTGTTCGGCAGGAGCACCATCAAGAAGTTCTTCGGCAAGAACCCTGAGGTGATCGACGTCTCCAGCCTTGGCTCGGGCCGGGTCATGCAGCTCACCACTTCCAAGCCGTTGTCGCGCCGTTCGCGCAAAAAGATGGTGCGAGACGGTGTCACGCCGCGGACCATCAAAGGTGATCGGGCACTCGCCCAACTTTGGGCCGAGTCGAAGTCCCGCAGTGCCTCGTGATCGTCCGTCTCCGACAGCCCAAACGCGAGATCACCGTCGATGGGGCACATACCGTCAATCAGTTGCTAGATCAGCTTGATCTGAATCGTGAGTCGTTCCTGGTGATCCGCAACGGCACACTGGTGCCCGGCGATGGTCGTCTCCAGCCCGACGACACGATCGAGGTGCGGCCGGTCATCTCCGGAGGGTGACCAGAGTGTCACCCGGCCCGGCCACCGGTGGCGCCGATTCTGGTGTTAAGAAGGATCGATGACCTACTCGAAGTGTCGTGTTTGCCGTCAACCGGCGATCATCGATCTGCCGCGCCACAACGCCAACTTCTGCGCCGAACACCTGCTACAGCTGTGCCGTCGTCAGGTCGAGAAGGCGATCCACGATCACGAGATGCTGGCGACCGACGACAAGATCCTCGTGGCCGTCAGCGGAGGCAAAGACTCTCTGGCCGTGTGGGACATCCTGATCGAGCTCGGTTACCAGGCTGACGGCCTGTATATCGGGCTCGGAATCGGCGAGTACAGCGATGTCAGTCTCGACTATGCGCAAACGTTTGCCGACGAGCGTGGGTTACAGCTGATCACCATCGACCTGCGGGGCGAGTACGGCTATGACGTGCCGACTGCCGCCAAAGTCACCAAGCGGGTGCCCTGCTCGGCGTGCGGACTCTCCAAGCGGCATCTGTTCGACAAGGCCGCCCTCGACGGCGGCTATGACGTGGTCGTCACCGGCCACAACCTCGACGATGAGGCGGCCGTGCTGTTCGGCAACACGCTGCGCTGGGACATTGAATATCTCGCCAGGCAGTACCCCGTTTTGCCCGCCCGCGATGGGTTTCCGAAGAAGGTCAAGCCACTGATACGTCTAACCGAACGCGAGATGGCCGCCTGGTGCATCGTGCGCGGCATCGACTATCAGGTCGAGGAATGCCCGATGGCGCTCGGCAACAAGCATCTCGCCTACAAGGCAGCGCTGAACGCGATCGAACGGCAATCACCCGGCTCAAAGTCGGCGTTTTACCTCAATTTCGTCGACAAGATGGCGCCGCTGTTGGCGGGTCTCAACCAGGCGGCAGCCGGCGATCTACGCGATTGCGAGACGTGTGGTGCACCCACGACCGGTGAGGTGTGCGCGTTCTGCCGGTTACAAGAACGCGTGTCGGGAAATCACCCGGTGCCTGTTGAGTTAGTGCTGAACAAGAAAGCCCGCAAGGCATATCTGGCCGCACAAGCGGTAGGGGAGTGAACGTGAACAATCTGGGACCGGGCGACCGGGTGATGCTGCTAGACGCCAAAAAGCGTCGCTATTTGCTGACGCTCGAAGCGGGCGACGAGTTCCACACTCACGCCGGTTTCGTCGAGCACAACAATGTGATCGGCCAATCGGAGGGCGTGATTGTCAGCAGCACCAAGGGAGCTGAATACACCGTGCTGCGCCCGACGCTCGAGGACTATGTACTCGAGATGCCGCGCGGTGCCCAGGTGATCTACCCCAAGGACCTTGCCCCGATCTGCATGTTGGCCGACATCGGACCCGGAATGAAGGTGTTCGAGACAGGCGTTGGTTCGGCGGCATTGTCGATGACGATGCTGCGTTGGGGCGCAGAGATCGTTGGCTATGAGATCCGCGAAGACTTCGCCAACCGTGCCCGCGCCAATGTGCGCGAGTTCCTCGGTGAGGGTGTGCTCGATCGGTACGACGTGCATATCGCCGACAGCTATGAGGGAATCTCTAACGAGCACGGTCCGTTTGATCGGGCGGTGCTCGACCTTCCCGAGCCTTGGCAGGTCATCCCGCACCTCGAATCGGTGTTGCACCCAGGTGGTGTATGTGTCGTGTACACGCCATCGATCACGCAGGCGATGCAGGTTCGCGAACAATTCAAAGGCCGCTGGATCGACTCGCGAACACTCGAGGTGCTCCACCGCGGTTGGCACATCGAGGGCCAAGCCGTACGCCCCGACCACCGTATGGTGGCCCACACAGCATTTCTTACTGTCTCCCGGTTTCTCGGCCAGGGCAATCGGGCGATGCGCACGGACCGCAAGATCGAACGCGTCCGCTGACGCCGATCAATCGCCGAACCGACAGCCGTCAGGTGCCACAGAAAGTTCGGTAACCAGCGGTGTACTCGGGCGGAGCCGGCCGCGCATACCGCTCGTCTGCGACGCGCTCATCGAATGGGCGACTGACGACCGCCAACAACCGATCGAACGGTTCGAGGTTGTCGTGGTCGACAGCGGCCGCCAAAGCTTCTTCTACCAGGTGGTTGCGGGCGATATAGATCGGATTGATCTGACGCATCTCGGCAGCCCGTTCGGCCGGGTCGCCTTCCTCACGCGTGATCCGCTCGCGCCAGCGAACCAGCCAGGTGTCTAGGCCCGTTCGGTCGGCGAACAACTCCCGAAGCGGCTCGGGATCCCCGCCCGCGAAGTCGGCGAGCCTGCGCCACGCGAGCGTGAAATCGACGTGCTGCGCCGCAAGCTGTGCGAGCCAGTCTTTGGCGAGTGACAGATCGTCATCGAGATCGGTGGCCAGACCAAGTTTGCGACGAGCCCCCGCCAACCAGTGGTCTTCGAAGATGGTGTCGTAGGCATCGACAGCGTGTGTCGCCTTCGCGATCGCCTGGTCGGCGTCGTCGTGGATCAGCGGCACGAGCGCGTCGGCCAGGCGAGCCATGTTCCATTTGCCGATCGAAGGCTGATTGCCGTAGGCGTAGCGGCCACCCTCGTCGATCGAACTGAACACAGCGCGCGAATCGAAACCCTCGATGAATGCACACGGTCCAAAGTCGATCGTTTCGCCTGACACGGTGACGTTGTCGGTGTTCATCACACCGTGGATGAAGCCGACATTCATCCAGGCTGCGATCAATGTGGCCTGGCGCAGGATCACGGCATCGAGCAGTGCCAACGCTGGGTTGGGGTCGTCGACGAGTTCGGGGTCGTGACGGGCGAGGGCGTAGTCGACGAGCGTGCGAACCATCTCGACCTGATCGCGTGAGGCAAAGAACTGAAACGTGCCAACCCGCAGATGACTCGAAGCGACCCTGGTCAGCACGGCCCCCGGTAGCGCCCGGTCTCGCAATACTGGTTCGCCCGTGGTTACCGCTGCCAGGGCACGGGTAGTCGGAACGCCGAGCGCATACATCGCCTCGCCCATCAAGTACTCCCGTAACACCGGCCCGAGTGACGCCCGACCGTCGCCGCCGCGTGAAAATGGCGTGCGGCCAGAGCCCTTCAAGGCGATGTCGTGGCGGACGCCGTTGGGGTCGACGACCTCGCCCAACAACAAAGCCCGACCGTCTCCGAGCTGCGCCGCGAATCCCCCGAACTGATGACCGGCGTACGCCTGGGCGATCGGCTGTGCTCCGTTGGGCGTTGTGTTGCCCGAGAAGATCGCCGCGCCTAGTGGCCCGTCGAGCGGTTGTGGATCGATGCCGAGTGAAAGGGCCAGAGCGTGGTTGAGCCGAACGAGGCGCGGAGCAGGTACACCGACCGCCTGCCAAGGTGCCGAGAAGCCCGCCAACTCGTTGGCGTATGTGTTGTCGAACTCGAATACATCCGAAGTCGCTGTGCGAATGTCACTCACGAATTCAGCAACCGCACGTGGGGCTCGCATAGTCGCACTGGGCGGGCATTGACGCGCAACGACCCGGCAACGCAAACTGCCGGGTCGTTCATTGCGTTCAGTTGTTCGAGCGGATCAAGGCTCGATGAAGATGCACTCGCCGGGGCATTCTTCGGCGGACTCGATCACCGAGTCGAGTTGGCTGTCGGGGAACTCGGCGAGTCCCTCGGCTCCCTCGGAATTGCCCTTCGCCGCTGCGAAGATCTTGTCGCCCTCTTTCACGTAGGCGAGACCATCGTCGAGCAGGGCAAACACATCGGGGGCGATTTCCTCACACAAGCCGTCGCCTGTGCAGAGATCCTGGTCGATCCAGACCTTCATGTGATTCGTGTCTCCTTGGGAGGGGTGTTTGTACTCGTGCACTTTAGCCGGGGCGGCTCGTCGAAACGAACATGATGGGTTGGGACAAGGGTCACGGTGTAAGTTCCCATCGACCGCAGCACGACCGTGGGAGGTGCCCGTGGCTGAATCAGTTGAACAGAGCCAACCCGACCGAGACGGCGACGCGCCGTTCGACGATCGGGCGCCGCTCGCTGCACAGGTGGCTGCACAGGTAGCTGCGCTGAGCGACGAAAACGCCCATCTGCGTTCGCGACTCGCCGACACCCCCAATCGGGTCCGAGCACTTGAAGAACGGTTGCTCGAGACCAAGGGCCAGTTGGCGCAGGCGACCGCCCAAAACGAGAAACTTAGCTACATGCTTCGCGAAGCCCGCGAGCATATTGCGTCGCTGCGCGACGAGGTCGACAAGCTCACACAGCCGCCCAACGCGTATGGCGTAGTGGTCGGCAAAAACGACGACTGCACCGTTGACGTGCTGACAAGCGGTCGCAAAATGAAGGTCGAGCTACATCCTGACGTCGATTTCGAGCTGCTCGATCTTGGCGCCGAGGTCGCCCTCAACGAGAGCTTCAGTGTGATCTCGGCCCGTCGTCCCGAAACGGTCGGAGAGGTGGTCACTCTCAAGGATGTGTTGGCGGATGGCATTCGGGCGATCGTGATCGGCCGCGCCGACGAGGAGCGCGTGTGCGAGTTGGCCAGCCCGCTGCGCGGCATTCGCCTGCGCAACGGCGACATGCTGCGTCTCGACCCGCGTTCGAACATGCTGCTCGAGCACCTCCCGAGACCCGAAGTCGAAGACCTGTTGTTGGAGGAGGTGCCCGACATCTCGTACGACGACATCGGTGGCCTCGACGCCCAGATCGAGGCGATCGCCGACGCCGTCGAGCTGCCGTTCCTGCACCACGAACTGTTTGCCGAGCACCGTCTTCCGGCCCCGAAGGGGATCCTGTTGTATGGCCCGCCCGGCTGCGGCAAGACGTTGATCGCCAAAGCGGTCGCCAACAGTCTGGCCAAGAAGGTCGCCGAGACGATGGGCGAGGGCAAGGGGCGCTCGTACTTCATCAACATCAAGGGCCCCGAACTACTCAACAAGTACGTCGGCGAGACCGAACGTCAGATCCGACTCGTGTTCCAGCGCGCTCGCGAGAAGAGCGAAGAGGGTTGGCCGGTGATCGTGTTCTTCGACGAGATGGACTCGATGTTCCGCACCCGAGGTTCGGGTATCAGCTCGGATATGGAGTCGACGATCGTGCCGCAGCTGCTGGCCGAGATCGACGGCGTCGAAGGTCTCAAGAACGTGATCGTGATCGGGGCAACGAACCGCGAGGACCTGATCGATCCTGCAATCCTGCGACCTGGCCGGCTCGACGTGAAGATCAAAATCGAGCGACCGCAGGCTGCAGCCGCCGCTCAGATCTTCGCCAGGTATCTCACCGATGAGATCCCGATCGCCGCCGCCGAGCAGGTGCCTGACATGATCACCGCGACCGTCGCCGAGATGTATCGCGACGATGACGCCAACCGGTTCCTCGAGGTCACGTACCAGACCGGCGACAAGGAGGTTCTGTACTTCAAAGACTTCGCCTCGGGTGCAATGATCGAAAACATCGTGCGACGCGCCAAGAAGCTGGCGATCAAGCGTGTGATCGGCGGGGGAGAGCGGGGCGTCAGCACGGCCGACTTGATCGCCTCGATCAAGCAGGAGTACAAAGAACACGAAGACCTGCCCAACACCACCAATCCCGACGATTGGGCAAAGATTTCGGGCAAGAAGGGCGAGCGGATCGTGTTTATCCGCACGCTCGTATCGGAGGCCCTAGACGAGGATCCGATGGGTGGACGCAGTATCGAGCGGACACAAACAGGCCAGTACCTGTGACCGACGGCGACCCTATTGAGCTGCCATTGTCGTGGAGGTCGTACGCGCGGGCCGGGTTCTTTACGGGGATGTTGTTCGTGTTCGGAGTTGGGGCGGTCGTCGGCTCATCTGGCGCACTTCGCATAATCGGACTCGGATTCGTCGCCCTGGCTGTCGTCGCCGGCTCGGATTTCGCCGTGTTCACGCGGCGCTGGCGGCTTGCCGGGCAACAACTTCAGGTGCCGAGGGCCTGGTCGCCGAGGCGCTCGGTCGGAGTCTCCGCGATGTGGAACCCCGACATGAACGATGTCGGAATTCGCGACTCGATGTTCGTCTGCAATACCCACGAGGGCAGCGAACGAGTGACCCCTAACCTGATGGTCGCCCGCTCTGACGTGATGCAGTGGCTGCACCTGATCAATGAGGCGCGGCGCAGCAGCGGCGCCCTATGACGCCCGATCGCAGTTCGTCTATTGACACCCGGCCCAGGCGGCGTTGATCAGGTCGAGGCTGCGGAATTTGTCGTCGACGTCGTAGGTGGCGGCGGTCAGCATCAACTCGTTGGCGTGGGTGCGTTCAACGAGGCGGCGTAGTCCCTCAACGACGCGCTCGACGCTACCGATCAGCTGTTCACTGGCCATACTGCGAGCGCTTTGCGCATCGGGGTGTGCGGCGGCGGCCTCTGGTGTCAACAACGGGTGGCGGCGGTTCGTTCGGATGCCGAGTCGCAGGATGCGCCCTGGCAGGCCGATCCGAGCCGCCTCCTGTTCGGTTTCGGCGGCGAGCGCCCCGACGCCAACGATCAGGTGTGGCTGATCGAGCACCGGTGATGGCTCGAAGGCGTCGAGGTACAACCGGGAGGCGATGTCGGTGGCTCCGGTATCGAAATGATGGGCATATGCAAATGGCAGCCCGAGCAGTGCCGCCAATTGGGCGCTGTATGCCGATGATCCAAGCAGGGCGATCGTCGGGGAGGACGTGGCGACCGGGGTGGCACGGATGCGGGTCCACATGCCGTCGTCGCGGCGGCGGTCGCCGAGCATTCCCATCAGGTCGATCAGGTCTTGAGGAAACTTATCGACGCTCTCGTGGGGGTGTCGACCGAACGCCGATGCAGTCATCGGGTCGGTGCCGGGAGCACGCCCGATCCCGAGATCAATCCGGTTGTGATGCAGCGCCTCGAGCAAGGCGAACTGTTCAGCGATCGCCAGCGGAGAATGGTTCGGCAGCATCACTCCGCCGGATCCGACCCTGATGCGATCCGTCTCCGCCGCCAGATGGGCGATCAGCACGCTCGGGGTGGTGCTGGCAACTGTTGTCATGTTGTGATGCTCGGCCACCCAGAACCGTGCGAAACCGAGTTGGTCCGCGTGTTGAGCGAGGCGAGTGGTGTCGGCCAGGGCGTCGGCTGACGTTCCCCCGTCGCGGACCACCGACAGGTCGAGCACGGAGAGTGGAATCACAGCGACCAACGTAGTGGGTGATCGCGAATTGACGATCGTCATCCGAACGAGCTGAGCCCCGCGTTGCGGGGTGTTCGAGAGTCGGGAGTTGTGCCAGGCACAACTCGCAACTCTACGCTTGAGGGCATGTACGAGTGGTCCGAAGAGCACGAGATGATTCGCGCAGCGATGAAGGATTTCATCGCCAAGGAGATCATCCCTATCCGTGACGACCTCGAGCACGGCGATCTGCCGCCCTACGACGTGTTGCGCAAGATGTACAAGACATTTGGGATCGGCGAACAGGCCGAGGCGTCGTTCCGTAAGCGAATCGAGCACGAGAAGGCGGTCGCAGCCGGAACGGCAAACGACACCGACAAACCGAGTCGGCACGCCGGCGGCGATGCTGGCTTGACTTTGATCCCGACGATCGAACTCTGCCGACAGTGCCCAGGTTTGATCACTGCCCTCGGAGTCTCCTCCGGCCTGACTGCCTCGGCGATCAGTGGCAAAGGCACGATCGCACAGAAGCAACGCTGGGTGCCCGATCTGCTGACGCTGCGCACGATTGGCGCGTGGGCGATCACCGAGCCCAACTCAGGTTCGGACGCGTTTGGGTCGATGTTGGCGACAGCGCGCCGCGACGGCGACGAATACATTCTGACTGGCAACAAGACGTTCATCACGAACGGCCCATACGCCGACACGATCGTCTTTATCTGCAAACTTGACGAGGGCAATGATCCGAAGCAGCGCAAGGTCCTCAGCTTCGTTCTCGATTCGGGCATGCCGGGGCTCACGCAGAGCAAACCGCTGCGCAAGATGGGGATGCATTCGTCGCCGACGGGCGAGCTGTTTCTCGACGATGTGCGGGTTGGCATGGACCGCCTGATCGGGGAGGACGAGAACCCACCAAAGGGCGGACGCGACGGCGCCAAGGCGACCTTTCAACAAGAGCGCGCCGGGGTGGCAGCGATGGCGCTTGGGATCATCGAGCAATGTCTCGAACTGTCGGTTGCGTATTCCAAGGAACGCGTTCAGTTTGGTCAGCCGATCGGCGAGTTCCAGTTGATCCAACAGAAGCTGGCGATGATGGAGGTTGCCCGCATGAACATCCAGAATCTGGTGTTCCGCACAATCGAGTTGTCGAACGATGGCAAGACGATGACGTTTGCCGAAGCCTCGGCGATGAAGCTCTACTCGGCTCAACAGGCAACGGCGTGCGCCCTCGAGGCGGTGCAACTGCACGGAGGCAACGGCTACATGGCCGAGTATCACGTCGAGCAGCTGGCCCGCGACGCCAAGGTCCTCCAGATCTATGCGGGAACCGATGAGATCCAGACGCGAGCGATTGCCAGATCGTTACTCGCCGACTGAGGGCGACGCGGCGGCAAGTTGGATTCAGGGTTAGGGTTCGCGGATGGCGATCCCGAAGGTCTGCGGTATCGAGACCGAGTACGGCATCGTCGTGCGTGGCGGTGACAATAACCCCGTTTCAGCCTCGTCGTTGTTGATCAACGCCTATGTCAACGCGACCTCTCGCAAGATCGGTTGGGACTTCGAGGACGAGACACCGGCCAACGATGCCAGGGGTTTCAACCTTGACGACATCTTCCCACCCGAGATCGAAACGTCGCTGGTCAACGCTGTGCTTCCGAATGGTGCCCGGTACTACGTCGACCACGCCCATCCGGAGATCTCGACTCCGGAGGTCACCACCGCTGCCGAGGCGGTGCGCTGGGACCGGGCTGCCGACGAGATCGTGCGCGCTTCGATGCGCTACGCCGCCGAGGTCCTCAAGAACGGTGCCGAACTCATCGTGTATAAGAACAACTCCGACGGCAAGGGCAACAGCTATGGCTGCCACGAGAACTATCTCGTCAATCGCGAGACCCCGTTCGGTCGCATAGTCAGCCACATCACGCCGCATTTCGTCACTCGCCAAATCTTCTGTGGGGCTGGCAAGGTCGGCTGCGAGCAAACCGGTCGGCAGCCCGGCGATGTGGCGTACCAGCTCAGCCAACGAGCCGACTTTTTTGAGGAGGAGGTCGGGCTCGAGACCACGCTGAAGCGCCCGATCGTCAACACCCGCGACGAGCCGCATTGTGATCCACAGAAGTATCGGCGGCTGCACGTGATCGTCGGCGACGCCAACATGAGTGAGGTTGCCACCTACCTCAAAATCGGCACTACCTCAATCGTGCTGGCGATGATCGAGGACGACCAGTTCAGCGATGAGTTCCTGCTTGGAAGCCCTGTTCCGGCAATCCGTCAGGTCAGCCACGACCCATCGCTGCAACGGGCGATCCTTTTGCGTGACGGGCGCAGGGCGACCGCCCTCGAGATCCAGTGGGGCCTGCTCGAGAAGGCTCGCAAGTACGAACAAACTCATGGGCTGATGGCGGTTGGCGAAGCCGTCGGCGCCGACGTGCTGTCCCGCTGGGAACAGGTTTTGAGCGGGTTGGAGTCCGATCCTGACTCGGTTGCGGATTGGGTCGACTGGGTTGCCAAGCGGCGCCTGGTCGACGGGTATCGACAACGCCACGGGCTAGCGCACGATGCGGCCGAGCTGAAGGCGATCGACCTGCAGTATCACGACATGCGTGTCGATCGTTGCCTGGCGCTGCGAGTGGGTCTCGATACGATCGTCGAACCGGCCGACGCCCAGTGGGCGATGACGAACCCACCAACCACGACCCGGGCCTACTTTCGAGGTCGCTGTCTCGACAAGTTCCCGAACGAGATTGTGGCCGCCAACTGGGACTCATTGGTGTTCGACATCGGAAGTGACCCGCTCAAGCGTGTACCAATGATGGAGCCGCTGCGCGGTACCGCCGAACACGTGGCTAACTTGATCGACGAGAGCGCTACCGCATCCGAACTGCTCGATCGACTTGGCGCACAACACCCATAGCGTCGAGGGCACATAGAGCACGCACCTAACAAGAAGGGACCAATATGGCGGAACGAACCCAGAAACAAAAACAGACGCCTGAACGTGCCGATCAGGTTGTCGAACACGCTGCGCCGGCAGTCAACGAGTCGGGCGAGAAGCTCAGGGCCGAACTCGACGACCTGCTCGACGAGATCGATGAGGTTCTCGAAACGAACGCCGAGGACTTTGTTAAGTCGTACGTGCAGAAGGGCGGTCAGTAGGCCGTGCCGATGCCGTTCTTCGAGCCGGGTGACGATCCCGGATCGAACTTCCCAGAGTTTTTGCGCCGACTCGGTTTTGGCACCGATCCCGCTGCTCCCGGTTCGATCGATGTCCCTCACGCCACGACCTGTGTGGCGTTACGTTACGCCGACGGCGTGGTGATGGCC
Source organism: uncultured Ilumatobacter sp. (assembly GCA_937919625.1). Taxonomy (GTDB): domain Bacteria; phylum Actinomycetota; class Acidimicrobiia; order Acidimicrobiales; family Ilumatobacteraceae; genus Ilumatobacter. Next base: position 6,562 of record CALFRK010000090.1, on the reverse strand, counting down.
GGCGACCGCCGGGCTACCTCTGGAAATCTGATCTCGCACCGCTCGATGGAAAAGGTCGTTCAGGCCGACCGTTTCAGCGGTGTCGCGATCGCCGGCGCGGCTGGTCCGGCAATGGAGATGATCCGGCTTTTTCAGTTGCAGCTCGAACATTACGAAAAGGTCGAGGGAACCACACTCAGCCTGGAGGGCAAGGCCAACCAACTGTCGATGATGGTGCGTGGAAATCTGCCGGCGGCGATGCAGGGCATGGTTGTCGTGCCGCTCTTTGCCGGATGGGATCTGCGTCGCGAGGTCGGCAGGTTGTTCGCCTACGACATCACGGGCGGTCGATACGAAGAGCGTGAGTACATCGCCACCGGGTCGGGCAGCCTCCATGCCGGCACTGTCATCAAGGTCGGCTTTCGCACCGAGATGACCCGTGACGAGGCGATCGACCTCGCCGTTCGCGGCCTCTGGGAGGCGGCCGACGCCGATTCGGCTACCGGCGGACCCGACGCCCTGAGGGGCATCTACCCGATCGTCGCCACCGTCACTGCAGACGGATGGACACCGGTCGATGATCACGACCTTGCCCCGAGATTCGAAACGATTGCATCCGAGGTGAGAGCGCGATGAGCCAACCGTTCTATGTTGCACCCGAGCAGGTGATGAAGGATCGGGCGGATTACGCCCGAAAGGGCATCGCTCGCGGCCGCGCTTTGGTGGCGATCCGCTATGTCGATGGCATCGCGATCGTGGCCGAGAACCCATCCGAAACGCTGCGCAAGGTCAGTGAAATCTACGATCGAATCGCGTTTGCCGGTGTAGGCAAGTACAACGAATTCGACCAGTTACGTGTCGCCGGCATCCGCGCCGCAGATCTCAAGGGGTTCCAGTACTCGCGTGACGATGTCGACGCCAGGGCGTTGGCAAACCAGTACGCCCAAATGCTTGGCAACATCTTCACCCATGAGATGAAACCGATGGAGGTAGAGATTCTGGTCGCCGAGGTCGGGCTCGAACCCGCCGCGGACCAGATGTTTCATATCCTCTACGACGGCACGGTGATGGACCAACGCAACGTGGCCGTGCTCGGTGGCGACGCCGACACGATCGGCGAACGGCTTCGATCAAGCTTCGAGCCTGAGGTCGAGCTTGATCTCGCGGCGGCGGTGAAGCTAGGTGTATCGGCCCTGGCTGGTCCCGACCGCGATCTTTCTACCAGCGAGCTAGAGGTGGCAGTACTGGCCCGCGGCAACGGGCGACGATGCTTCCTTCGTGTCACCGATGTCGGGGTTGCGGAGATCCTGTCCTGAACCCCTTGGTTTGGCCCGCCGCATGTGATGCCGATGCCACACCCGGCTGCGGGTCTACGCTCGACTCGTGGCAGCGATCGACCTGAACTCAGACATCGGCGAGTCGTTCGGAACCTGGACTTTGGGTGACGACGAGGCGATGCTCGATCTCGTTACAAGCGCCAATATCGCCTGCGGTTTCCATGCCGGGGACCCTTCGACGATGCGACGCGTGTGTCAGGCGGCGGCCGACCGAAACGTCACGATCGGAGGACATGTCTCGTACCCCGATCTGCTCGGATTCGGGCGACGCTTTATCGACATCGACCCGGCAGAACTGCGCGATGCGGTGCTGTATCAGCTCGGGGCGCTCGACGGATTTGCGCAGGTCGCCGGCACCGGTGTCGCCTACGTCAAACCGCACGGTGCGCTCTACCACGCCTGCTCGTCGCACCCCGTGCAGGCTCAGGCCGTCGTCGAGGCGGCCCACGAGTACGACCCCTCGCTGGCGGTGCTCGGTGCCCCCGGCTCGCCACTGCTGGCATTCACCGAAGCGATGGGCATGGAACCGATCGCCGAGGCGTTCGCCGACCGCGCCTATTTGCCAGGCGGGGGTCTCGTGCCACGATCTGAATCAGGTGCGGTTATCGCTGATCCGGCGATCGTCGCCGCGCAGGCAGTTTCGATCGCAGTCGACCATCTTGTGACGGCGAGTGATGGAAGTGCTGTCGACGTTCGCGCTCGCTCGATCTGTATCCATGGAGACAGCCCCGGTGCCATAGCTCTGGCCCGTGCGGTACGGGCCGGGCTCGAGGTCGCATCCGTCCGTCTGCACTCGTTTGTGCTGTAACGATGCGCGTACTGCCGATGGGATCTACGGCGGCGCTGGTCGAAGATCCGCCCAGCGACCCGGCGGCGTGGAGCTTGGGCTTTCGAGCGCTCGGCCTCGCCGGCGTCGTAGATATCGTGCCGGCTGCCAGAACCGTGCTGATCCGGTGCGAGTCAGCATCGGCGCTCAGATCGGCGATCTCGCGGATTGGTGACGTGACACCCGTGGCGGCTGATGATCAGTCAGAACGGCCCCCGGTTGTTATCCCGGTTCGATATGACGGTCCCGACCTCGAGCAGGTCGCAGGGCTTGCGGGATGCACCGTCGATGAGGTGATCTCGCTGCACACCTCAGCCGTGTACGAGGTTGCCTTTTGCGGCTTCGCCCCGGGCTTCGGGTACCTACGCGGTGTGCCCCTGCAACTGCAACATCCGCGACGCAGCACACCCCGAACTCGGGTGCCGGCCGGTTCGGTCGCGATCGCCTCCGAGTTCAGCGCCGTCTATCCGTCCGAATCGCCCGGAGGCTGGCATCTGCTCGGCACCACCGACCTCGCCATGTTCGATGTCCGCCGCGAGCCGCCGGCGCTGCTCGCCCCCTCGGCGATCGTGCGGTTCGAGCCGAAATGAAGAATGCGGTCGAGGTCGTCGTGCCTGGTATGTCGACGACGCTGCAAGACCCGGGCCGGGCCGGCTACGCCCACCTCGGCGTTCCGACCGGGGGAGCCATCGACGCTGCACTCGTGGGAGTTGTGAATCGGCTCGTCGGCAACCGGCCTGACGCCACAGTGATCGAAACGTGTGGCGGTCTGAGGATTCGCGCCCTGACCCACCTGCTGGTCGCCAGCAGCTCCGAGCTTGCGCCTCGCTCGCTGTCGCCGGGGGAAACATGCTCGATCCCCGCGGGTGCTCAAGGAAGATTGTGGCACTACCTCGCGGTGCGGGGCGGATTGCAGGTCGAACCGGTGCTTGGCTCGATGTCGTTCGACACTCTCTCGCGGCTTGGCCCAGCGCCGTGCCAGCCGGGAGCCAGGTACGGGGTCGGGGCTGAGCCCGATCAGCCGATCGTCGCCGACGTTGCGCCGCTTGCAGCCGTGATCGACACGGCTCGAGTCGAAATCGGACCCCGGGTCGACTGGTTCGAAGCTGAGTCTCTGCTGCGACTTACTTCGAGCACATGGACGGTTACCGCCTCGAGTCGGGTCGGTGTTCGGCTGACCGGCACGACGCTGCGACGCACCATCACCACCGAGTTGCCGAGCGAGGGCCTGGTTCGAGGCGCGATCCAGGTGCCCCCCGACGGTGACCCGGTGATGATGCTGGCCGATCACCCGACCACCGGCGGTTATCCCGTTATTGCAGTTGTGCACCAAGACGACGTCGCGGCTGTCGCTCAGCACACGGCTGGTGCCACGATCCGATTTCGGCTGCAAACATGTTCGTGACCATGTCGCCGCGGCGGCGGTAAACGACACCCCTCGATGGGTGCCTCGGCACTGTTACCGTGCGGCCATGGAGCGCCGGATCTTCGGACTGGAAAGCGAGTACGGGGTTACCTGCACGCTGCGCGGCCAGCGCCGCCTCAGCCCCGACGAAGTTGCCCGCTACCTGTTTCGGCGTGTGGTGTCCTGGGGGCGTTCGTCGAATGTGTTTCTGCAAAACGGTGCACGACTGTACCTCGATGTCGGATCACACCCCGAGTACGCCACACCTGAATGCGACTCGCTGTACGACCTTGTCGTACACGACAAGGCGGGTGAGCGGATCCTCGAATCGTTGGTCGAGTCAGCCGAGCAACGGCTGGCCGAAGAGTCGATTCGGGGCACGATCTACCTGTTCAAGAACAATACGGACTCGGCGGGCAACAGCTATGGCTGCCACGAGAACTATCTGACGCGTCGCGATGATGATTTGGCGCACTACTCCGAGGTGCTGATTCCGTTCTTCGTCAGTCGACAGATCTATGCGGGTGCCGGCAAGATCCTGCAAACCGCTCGCGGCGCAACGTTTTCGATCGCCCAGCGCGCCGAACATATCTGGGAAGGGGTCAGCTCGGCCACGACCCGCAGTCGTCCGATCATCAACACCCGAGACGAACCTCACGCAGATGCCGAGAAGTACCGACGCTTGCATGTGATCGTCGGCGACTCGAATATGAGTGAGTACGCCACATTTCTGAAGGTCGGCGCCGCTGCCTGCATGCTGCGGATGATCGAGGACAACAATGTCGTGCTGCGCGACATGACGCTCGAGAACCCGATCAGGGCGATCCGTGAGATCAGCCACGACATCACGTGCCGGCGAACTGTTCGGCTCGCCAACGGGCGCGAGGTCAGCGCTATCGATATCCAGCGCGAATATCTTGATCGAGCGTTGCGGTACGCCGACAGCCAAGGCTTTCCGCCGCTCGAGCAGCGTGCACTCGAGATGTGGGAACACTGCATGACACAGCTCGAAAACGACCCACTCAAGCTCGACCGCGAGGTCGACTGGGTGATCAAGTACAAGCTGCTCGAGGCATTCAGGGAGCGCCACGATTTGCCACTTGGACACGCCCGTGTGCAACTGCTTGATCTGCAGTATCACGACGTGTCGCGCTCGCGTAGCCCATTTTTCAAGATGCAGGATCGAGGGCTCGTCGAGCGTGTGTGTGTCGACGTCGACATCGAGACAGCGATCGACACACCACCCCAGACGACGCGTGCTCGATTGCGGGGCGAGTTCATCAAACGTGCCAAGGAACGCCGCCGCGATTACACCGTCGACTGGGTTCATCTCAAACTCAACGATCAGGCCCAGCGCACGGTGCTGTGCAAAGATCCGTTCAAGAGTCGCGACGAGAGGGTCGAGAAGTTGATCGAATCCTTGTGAACACTGACTCGCCGTTTGACGCCACGCCGCGCTGGTTGTCAGATACGGTGGATCAGGCGTGACCAACATCTCCACCCATTCGACCGACAACGACGACGCCGCCCCATCCGGCGCATCGGGGTCGTCTGAGTTATTCGGCGACGGGCAACCGCAGGTGCCGCACGCCGGCCTTTCGCCCGGAGCGCGAGCCTTCTTCGACTGGGTAGTCGTCGTAGGTGTGGCATTACTGGTCGCAATCCTGGTTCGCACGTTTCTGCTCGCCCACTTCATTGTCGAGGGCGAGTCGATGAACTCCACGCTGTCGCCAGGCGACCGGGTGTTCGTCAACAAGATGTCGTACCATTTGCACGACCCCGGTCGCGGCGATGTGGTGGTATTGCACGAGATCACGGGTGTGACCGAACGCGACCTGATCAAGCGCATCATCGGTCTACCTGGTGACGAGATCCAGATGGACAACTGCGTAGTCCGAATCAACGGTCAGGTGTTACTGGAGCCATACCTTGATCCGACCGTGGTAACGCCCGGCCGTTGCGGCCAAGGCATTACCCCAACTGTGATACCTGAAGATCGTGTGTTTGTGATGGGCGACAATCGCCCAGGTTCACACGACAGTCGGGCGCTCGGCACGATCCCATTCGACGACCTGGTTGGTCGCGCATTCGTGGTGTTCTGGCCAAAAAGCGACTGGCAATGGCTGTAGATCTTGCAATGCTCGCAGTGACGTCATCGGCCGGCGCATTTTGCCTTGCCACTCGGCCGGTATCTCGCGCGTCGCGTTAGTTGTTCGGGGCACCTACGTCGTTTGCGAAGACGTCGACCATGCGGTCGACGAAGTCACTGTAAACGGCGTCGATGCCCATGCGGAACGCTGACTGGAGCTGGTGCTCGAGCTGGAGATCCCATGAAAAGGCCGTGCGCTCGAATCGATGAAACAGCGCAACGAGACCACCGTTCCAATCCTGCTTCCGAAGATTGATGCCGTCGATGCCCTCGTGGGCGAGTCTGGCGGCGCGCCGCTCTGGCCCCTCCGTGATCCGCTCGAGGCGGGTTGAATCGACAAGCTTGACCTGGTCGTTGACCGGGCGGAGCGTGATCAACTGGTCGAGAACCGGGTGGCATAACCACAAGCGACCCATGAGGTCGGGGCAGTGTTGCCGCACGAGATCGATCACCGCTTGCCCGGAGTCGGGACCCTTCAAGTCGAGTGACAAGTGGTACTCGGTGCCACACGCCTCGAACAGCTCTCGCAGGGCAGGGATGTGTTCGGGCAATTGGTCGCGGCGGATCTGTCCGATCGACTTTTTCTTGAAGAGTCCCGATCGCACTTCTCCGTCGTGATCGAGTACCGCAATCCCGTCGCTAGTGATCCAAACGTCGCTTTCGAGACCCGTCGCTCCCAGCCGCAAGGCCAGTTGAAATGCCTCGATCGTGTTGTCGGGCGCGTGCGCACGAGCTCCCCGGTGGGCAAACAGCACCGGGGTACCGAGCAAGGATGGGAGTCGCTGTTGCACGCCCAGTCATCATGCCCGAGGCGTGAGCCGCCAGGCGAACTGCGACCAATGGTTGCGGGGGATCGTGCGGAATCA
>CALFRK010000089.1 GCA_937919625.1 uncultured Ilumatobacter sp. | reverse complement strand
GTGGCCTAAAAACCGCTCTCTGTGTCAGAAATTTGGATGAGGGAGAGGGGTCAACGGCTGACTATTTCGGCCAGATCGGTCACTACCAGATAGATCAAGAAGCCGATCACAGTGGTGCCGAGCACGGTGTAATGCCAGCGCTTCGAGTGATCGGCACGCCAAAACCTACGGATGCTCATGACGATCGCGACGATCGCGACCAGACTGATCGGCAACCCGATCCACGGCCCGGCGCCGCTGGCGACGCCGATCACCGGAAGCACGAATGGAAACACGACGTACATCAGCAGACATCGCACCGTGGCGACCATGATCGATGTCTGGAACGCCTTTTGGGCATCGGCCGCCGTGGCCTTTGGGCCGTCGACTGGCAGGCGCAAAATGCGCCGCATGAAGCGGTCGGCGGTCGAGCGCGGGGCACCGAGCGGCGGTGGGTCGCACAGGGTGAATTCTTGTGGCGACTGGCTGGTCGATGTCTCAGTCGGCTGTGTGCTCATGACGTGTGCAGACGGTACGGCTGTTGAACCAGCTCGACAACTTCGCCAGGAGAGTCGGCGAGCGCAACCGCGCCCGCCGACAGCAGTTCTTCGATCGAGCCGTAGCCCCAGTTGACCCCGATACAGGCGATCCCATGGTGCATCGCCCCGTGCACGTCGTGGTCGCGATCGCCGACCATGATGACGTGCTCGCCGAGATCGGGATCGGCATGGATCTCGAGCTGGCGCAGCGCGAACCCGATCACCTCAGCCTTTGTACGTCGCTCGGTAGTGAGTGTTGCTCCGGCCCGCACATCGAAGCGGTCGCTGATCCCGAAGTAGTCGAGGATCGGGTGTGCCGTCAGCTCGGGTTTGGCGGTGGCGATCGACAACGACAGCCCGAGGCCGGCCAGCGCATCGAGCATCTCGATGACCCCGTCGTAGAGAGTGTTCTCGAAAGCACCGAGCCGGGTGTACCGGTCTCGATATGTGTTGATCACGCGTTTGAGGGCGTCGTCGGGAATCCCGATCGAGGGCAACCCGAGCTCGAATGGGGGGCCGATAACCGAGCGCACCTGGGCATCGGTCGGGATCGGGAAACCCTCGATTTCGAAGGCCCACCGCAAGGAGCGCAGAATGCCGGGCTCGGAGTCACTCAGCGTGCCGTCGAGATCGAGCAGTACGTGGGTGCGGGCGATGGCGGCCGTCATGCACAAACCTCGACGAGTTCCTGCAACGCCTCGTCGGTTCCGACGGCGATGATCACATGGTGGGCATGGATGATCGTGTCGGGATCAGGATTTGTCGTGAAGGCCCCGTCGTCGAGCCGCAGAGCGAGCACCAGAACGCCGGCACGCTGACGCAGGTTTGCATCGCGCAGCGACGTGCCGGCCAACGGCGACCCCTCGGGAATCTCAACTTCCTGCATGCGAAAATCCATCGAGCGTTCGTGCATGACGACGTCTACAAACTCGGCGACGTTCGGCTGCACGACGAACGACGCCATGCGGGCGGCACCCAGTTCTTGTGGGTTGACGACACGGTCGGCACCGGCACGACTGAGCTTTTTGACGCTCTCTTCTTGGCGGGCACGGGCGACGATGAATAGATCGGGGTTGATTGCCTTGCTCGACAGCGTGACGAACAGGTTCTCGGCGTCACCCTCGAGGGCAGCGATCAGGGCGGATGCATGCTCGACGCCGGCGGCCCGCAGCGTGGTGTCGAGGGTTGCGTCCCCGATGATGCTCGGCATCGGGAGATCGGCGACCCTGTCGGCGCTGATGTCGACGACGACGACTGTGCGGCCGGCCTGGATGATGTCGCCGGCAGCGGCCCTGCCGACCCGACCCCATCCGCACACGATCACATGGTCACGCATCCCGCCGATCTTCCTATCCATCCTGCGCCTCCCGACGAACTCACGGAGCTGACCTTCGACGATCACTTGCACCGACAATGTGAAGGTGTACAGCACGGTGCTGACACCTGTGAGGATGATCGCCATCGTGAACACCTTCTCGGTGTTGCTGATGTCGGGGCCGTTCAGTTCGCGGTACCCGACCGTGGTGACGGTGGTGATCGTCATGTACATCGCATCGATCAGCGAGAGGCCGTACAACATGTACCCGATGACGCCAACGACAAAGATGGTCAGCACCATGACCACCGCCATGCGGAGGCGTCCGATCGTCGATCTCACTCGCCTCACCGTAGTAAAGCTTCGTCGGGTGTTCCTATGTCATGCGTCGCGGTGGCCTGCGGGGCTTGCTGGTGGGGGTGTTGCTGGTGGGGGTGTTGCTGGTGGGGGTGTTGCTGTTGGGGGTGTTGTACGTGGGTGCCGCCGGTCCCAGGTCCGTTCCCAGTTGGTGTACCGCCAAGCGCTGCTGCGAGACCACGCCTGCGGGATTGCTTGGTAGGTGCCTCGTTTGATCCGTCGCAGCCGGCCGAGTCTGGTCTGATACCGCAGTACATCCGAAGTGAACTTTGGCGACAAGGGCAGCCCGTCATTGGTGACCGGGCGCGATGTCTGGATTGTGGTGATGACCTCGGTAATGGTCATCGGTCGACCGGCCCGCAGCACGGTGCCGACGATCGCCCGGCGCAGCATGATGTCGTTCACATCGAAATGTGGGTGACGGAAATGCCAGTACGGAAATGCCAGTACGGAAAACCACCCAGAACACAGGCAAGTAGATCCACTGCACGGGGTCGGCCCGGGCGATCGATCGCCCGGTCGGTCGGCCGGCCGGCCGGCCGGCCAAGCATCGTTTGTGTCACGTCAGTTCGAATTGGTGAAGTGAAGTGTTTCGCTGGTCCGGGTTGATCGGCACCGGCCAGGCGTCGTTTGTGTCACGTCAGTCCGAATTGGTGAAGTGTTTCGCGGGGTCCGGTGAGTGGGTGGGCGCCGATTCGAAAACAGGTGAAACGGGGGGGCTCGGGGGGTCGGGGCTGCG
>CALFRK010000088.1 GCA_937919625.1 uncultured Ilumatobacter sp. | reverse complement strand
CGCAATACAGCATTACTGAAAATGCTGGAGAGTCACCAAAACCGTAACACACAGCAACGCCGATCCGACCGTCCACGATGCATCCCGCATCGATGGTCCGTCGAGCGAGGTCCGAAAGGTTCGTCATTCGAACTCGAGTCATGAACGTGGCGGGTCCGACCTTCCTTGACCAAGCGCACGATCAACTCGTCGGCGAAGGACGTGAGCCCCTTGACACCCGATACTGTGTGCACACAATGGTATGTGGTGCTGATACTATTGCTTGCTCATAGCTACAACGAGAGGGTGGACCTTGGACCGCGACGTCATCTCTGACTTCATCGACTCGACCGCCGCTCGGCCTCTGCTTGGCCTTGTCTACGGCCGTCGCCGCATCGGCAAGTCGACGCTCCTCGCCAGCGAAGTCGACAAGCGCAAGGGGTTCTACTTCGAGGCGACACGGGTTGCGAGCCGGGTTCAACTGGATCGGCTCGGCGCTGAGCTCGGTGAGCACCTCGGAGTCGGTCGCATCGCTCTCGATTCATGGGACGAGGCACTTCGGTCACTCTTGGCACTTGGGGCCAAGGGCCCGGTTCCTGTCGTCATCGATGAGTTCGGCCACGTTCTCGAAGCCGACGGGTCAATCGACTCGACCATCGCCGCCGCCTTCGGTCCTGGAGCCCGGCGCGGGCCGTCAGGCCAAGCGCGACTTGTTCTATGCGGATCGGCTATCTCCGTGATGCGGGCACTGACCGCCGGTGAAGCGCCCCTGCGGGGGCGCGCTGGTATGGAGCTCATCATGCACGCCGACGATTATCGAGCCGCCGCCGCGCGCCTCAACGACCCAACCGACCTGCATACAGCGGTGCAGTTGTACGCCGTCATCGGAGGCGTTGTCGGCTATGCCACCGACATGGTCAACTTCGACCTGCCCGATGGTGCTGGTGACGTAGACCGTTGGATCGTTCAGCGGATCCTCTCGCCCGGTGCGACCATGCGAAACGAGGCGACCACGTTGCTCGCCGAAGACCCTGTCATGGCCGGTGCTGGCTCACTGGTCCACCACAGCATCCTGGCCGCAATCGCCAACGGGGCCGTCACGGCCGGGTCGATCGCGAACAAGATTGGAAGGACCGTTTCCAACCTTGCTCCGGCACTCAATCGGCTCGTCGACGCCGGGTTCGTCATGCGCTTGGAGGACCCGATCCGCGACCAGCGACCTCGCTACTCCCTTGACGACTCGTTCCTGCAGTTTCACTACGCGGTTCTGGACCCACACGGGCCACTGCTACGCGATCGGGCACCTGGCACCGTCTGGACGAACCGGCTGCGCGCTTCGTTCGACTCGCAGGTGCGTGGACCCGTGTTCGAAGCCCAGGCTCGCACATGGGCGCGGCGCTTCGCAGCGGCCTCCACCATCGATCCCACGAGCCGCATAGGTCCCTCCAGCGTCACCATCGACGGTGTCGACCATGAACTCGACGTGGTCGCCGCCGCCGACGGCCCCGCCCCAGCCAAACGCACCATCACCGCGATCGGTGAAGCGAAAGCCGGCGAGACCCTGGGTATCGGGCATCTCAATCGGTTGGAACGGGCACGAACTGCGATGGGCCAACGAGCTGTGGGCGCAAGGCTCTTCCTGTTCGGCACCAAGGTCGATCCGGCGCTTGCCGCCGCCGCCTCGAAACGGTCCGACGTCGAGATCGTCGACCTCGACCGTCTCTATCACGGTGAGTGACCCGGTCGAGCCATTTCCAAGACGGCACTGAACACCGTGACGAAGCCGGACTCGCGACTAGTGCGGCCTCGAGTGGGTGTGCACGCACCGACACCCATCACCAACCGCGTTGGGGAGGAGCGCTGGTGGCGGTGTGCGTTTCTGGCCCGCCGATGTCCCGCTCTCCACGGTTCCCCCGACGTTTGGCCCTTCGCGTACTTGGTATGCGAGTCGGAGCCAAGTCTACGGCTTGGCCAATGCGCCGAGTCCGAGGAGCAACTGACCCCCGTCGGCGGCCGCCGTGGCACGCTCCCACCTTGAGACCCCCGACACAACGATCAAGGCATGAGCCATGAACCGTCTATGGGTCCCGGCCGATGGAGGCCGCCAAATAGTGCAGCCCGCCGGACCTCCGGCGGGCTGCGAATTTCGGGAATGGAATCCCCCGAATTTCGGGAAGACCCCGCCGATAGCAACGCGGCGAGTGCAGCGCGCATCACGGCACGCACAGTCCGTCCATGTCCGAGGATCTGATCCCGATGTCATCGGCGGCGGCGCGTCTGCTGGAACTCGACGAACGTCATCCCTACCGTTCGGTCGCAGCTGGCGCCTACGAGCCCGAAGGCGTGCCACGTCCGGACTGGCAGCAGGCCCGAACATTTGCGCTCGAAGTCCTCGCCGAAGATGCCCACTCCTCCGCGTTCCGCACCGAGAACGCTGCGGCCCGTCGTGGCGCGCTGTGTCGATACCTGACCTGGCTCGCCGCCGACGACTGCGACCTCCTCACCGTCGACATCGCCTTGTCCGACGACGAGATCGTCCGATACCTCGCGACCGAGGCCGTCCTTCGCCGTTCGTCGCACCGCTCACGCGTTGCGTTGCGGTCACTGTTGAAGTCCTTCCGCGCCGCGTACCCCGCTGACCGGTTCCCCGGCGGAGCCCGACTCCAAGCCGTCAGTGAACCGATCCTCGCCCCCGTCGAGGACTGGGAATTCGATCTTGCGCTGGAGGCATGCACCCGGTTCCGCGACCCGCGCACCCGTCGCCATGCCCGCGCCGTGCTCTACCTGGCACGGGCGGTCGGCGCCGATGGCGCCGATCTTCGCTGGATCACCGGTGACGACGTCACCCGGCGACCCGCAGCCGGGACCTGGATCCACATCGCTCACCCCACTCGCAGCCGGGACATCCCCGTACTCGAACGGTTCGCCGACGCGATCGAGGACCTCGCCGACGGCCGAGGCTCCAAGTCCCTCATCGCCGACCACGTGCCGCCGACCGCCAGCAACACAGCATCCGCGCTCACCGGCCTCATCAACCGGGCGCTGCGCCGGGGCCGCCTGCACCACGTGACCGTCTCGCCCGAACGGCTCCGCAAGGCATGGCTGGTGGAGCAACTCGGCGCAAACGTCCCCCTCAACACCCTGCTCGATGCCGCCGGGCTGACATCGCTACGCACACTCGAGACCCTCGTGCACGACCACGGACCGGCTGCGCCGACACGAGCCGAGCACCTCGCCTTCGAGCTCGGCGGCACCGTACGCCGCACCCCACCCGAACCCGACCAGGGCCGCGAGTGCCGCCCCACCGACCGGACTCACCGTCCGAACTCATGAGGATCAACTTCACTCGAACAGTGGTCTGGCGAACAGCTCGGCGCAACGTGCCATTCAACACGCTGCTCG
>CALFRK010000087.1 GCA_937919625.1 uncultured Ilumatobacter sp. | reverse complement strand
GTGTCATGTGGATACCGTCGGGCCGAATTGCCTGGTCGCGGTCGATACCCGCCTCCGTGAAGTACCGATCGAGGGCCACGACACCGACATGCGCGGGGTCGGCGGCGGAGAGCTCATCGTAGAGATCGTAGATTGCCGCGTGTCGAACCGGATCCTCGAAATCCTCACCCAACGACAACCACCACGAATCGGGGATTGGATGCCGGACCAGGGCGACGTGGACGGCCCCCGCGCCGAGAACGCCGTCGACCAACGCTTGGTAATCATGATCCAGTCGGGCCGCATAATCGGCGTCGAGAGGGCCCAACAACGCCCCCGTGTCCCAACGCCGATCGATCAGGTCCCACGATGTCACCATCGCCATCACCACATCGGGCTGTGACCGCTCGATGGCCGGCAGCAAAAACCGCTCGACCCAGCCCTCGCAACCCTCCGGTGCCGAGATCTCGTCACCGATCAAACGCTCACCGCCGGTCAGAAAGCCGCACCCGGGCGCCGTGACCAACTCGGCCTGAGCGATGTTCGGATTAGCCGCCGCCCAAGCGAGGATTCCAGCACCGGCGGCATTCGCCGTCGAGTCGCCGGCGACGATGATCCTGACAGGTCGGCTGAGTGCGGGGATCGGTGGCAGCGTCGCCGAAACCTGGAAGGTCTCGGCTGGCTCGTCGGCAACCGGAACGTCAGTCGACTCGTTCGGGGCGAGCGTCGGCTCTGGTGTCGCAGGCGTCGCAGGCGTCGCAGCTGGAGGCACGCTGGTGGTGACTGAAATAAGCGGCGCCAACGCCTGGCCGTCGACCTCGATCGCCGCCGCCGAGACGGTCGCCTCGTCTGGTTCCCAATAGTCGCCGAGCCCGGTCGGCACCAACGCCATCGCCGCCACGAACACCGTCGTCGTTGCCAATGCCGAACCGACGAACGTTGTTGTTAGTCGCAGTCGTGGAGCGTGTCGGACCCGAAGCTCGATCGCCCGGTAGCTCACCACCGACACGGCCATCGTGACGGCCAGCCGCAGGCCCAACAAGGCGGGCCCCGTCAGGCCCGTACGGTCGGCGTCGAGCATCACGTACACCGGCCAGTGGAACAGGTACACGCCATACGAGATCCGACCCAGCCACACGAGCGGGCCGACCGCCAACCAAGCACGCATTGGCCCCTCGACCTGCAACCCGACCAGCAGTCCGCCCGACGCCAACGCGATCAGGGGCAGCGCACCCTCGTAGGCAGGTCCGGTCGAGGCCGGGAACAGCACCACAGCCGCCGCCAACACCGCCAAGCAAGCGGGGGCGAGAACACCCCACCTTGCGTCGACAGAGCGGCCGTACAAGGCGAGTGCGATGAACGCGCCAACAAGGATCTCACCGATTCGTGCCGGTGTCGCCCAATACGCGGCGTCGGGTCCCCACGTCTGAGCGATCACCGGGGCTAGCAACAGGGAAACGACCGTGAGCGCCCCGATCCAGGCGACGCGAGATCGATCACGTGCCACGCGACCCAGCACGAGCGCCATCAGCGGCGGCCACACCCAATAGAACTGTTCCTCGATCGCCAGCGACCAGAAATGCTCGAGTGGCGAGTTGGCGCCGTTCGCTCGGACGAGCAAATCTTGGTACGAGCCGTCTCCGGCCAGGAACACCCAGTTGGCAACCTGAAACAGCGACCCCAACACGTGCGAACGCAGCGAGACGACACCATCGAATACATCGGTCACAGCGGCCAAAATCACAACACCCAACAAGCACACCGCGCTGGCGGGCATGAGCCGGCGCAATCGGCGCGAGTAGAACGTTGCCAGATCAATCCGCCCGGTGACGTGGTGCTCGTGCACCAACAGGCTGGTAATCAGGTATCCCGACAGTGTGAAGAACACCGAGACGCCCAAGTAGCCGCCGTCGAAACCTGGAACCCCACCGTGGAACAACAGCACGGCGATCACTGCCAACGCACGAACCCCGTCGAGGGCTGGCTGATAGACGATCGTCGGTCGGCTCGACATGTGAGTTCAAAGTGTACGACGACGACTGAGTAACGTTGGGACCGTGGCGACCTCTGCGAACGTCAAGTTGGCGGGCATCGGTCGAGTGCGGCGTCGCGTTGCCACCGCACTCGCGATAGCCCTCGCCGCGGCGGCATTCTCGGCGGCGGTCCCCCAGCACGGCTCTGCTGCATTGCTGTCGAAGGAAACGTTCAATCCGACAAGTGGACCACTCGGACCGATCAGCGTGATCGGCGATTCGGTCATGCTCGGATCGATCATCTACTCCCCCACGCTTTCCGATCAGTTGGCTCAGCGTGGCTGGGGCCCGATACGTGTCAGAGCAGGCGGCGGGTATTCGACGGGCGCTTTTGCGGTCCCGGCGGAGGCCCGTTCCTCGTACTGGATTACGGAGTGGCGGCGGCAGGGATGGGACCCGCAAAACGTGGTCGTCAACATCGGCGGGAACGACTCGGGGTTCTGCACCACGAACCTGTCGTGCGCCCGCAACGCGATCATGCACCTGGTCGACACGATCGGGCCTGGGCACCGAATCTGGTGGCCGAAGGTCACCCATCACTGGGTCTACACCAACTGGGCGACCAACTGGAACACCGCCCTCGATCAGATCGCAGCCGAGCGCGACGACTTCTTCACCTGGGATTGGCCGGCGGTCATGGTGGCGGGCGGATTCGTTTCCAGCGACAACATCCACCTCTCACCCACCGACTATCGCAGGCGGTCGGTGCTGATGGGGTACGAGATCACCGCCGACCTGGCCGAGGGCTCACACACCGGCGGCGACGTCGCCCTACCCCAACCGGCAGGCCCGCAGAGCGAACTCATCGCGGTCAACCCGACCCGAATCATCGACACTCGTATCGATCCGCCCGGTCACGTGGCGGCCAAGCAACAGATCGTCGTCGACGTCTCAGCCGACGTGCCGGAGGGGGCCACTGCAGTCGCCGCGTATGTCTCAGCGACCAACACCGGCGGCCCCGGATATCTGACGGCCTACGAGTGTTCGACGGGGCGGCCGACCGCCTCGTCGGTCAACTATCTCGGCGGCGAAACGCGTGGTGCTCTGGCGATCGTGCCATTATCGGCCACGCGCGAGTTCTGTCTGTTTTCGTTGGCCGACGCCGACCTACTGGTCGACCTACAAGCGGCGTTCGTGCCACTCGGTTCAGGGGGTACTCGCCTCACCCCTCTCACGACACCGACGCGTCTGGTCGACACCCGATTGACAGGACGACACGACATTCTCGAGGTACCTGTGCCCGCAGGCGCCGAGGCGGTCGCGATCAACCTCACCGCGGTCAACGGTGATGCCCCAGGGTTCCTCGTCGCCTATGCGTGCTCCGATGTTGTTCCCAAGGTCGCCACCGTCAACCATCTTGCGAACGAAGCGACGGCCGGTGCGGCGTTTGTGAAGGTGGGTCTCGGTGGCACCATATGTGTCAAGTCGAAAGCACCCGTCGACGTTGTGATCGACCTCACCGGCGTGTTCACCACCGGTGGCGACCTGGCGTTCGTACCGGTCCCACCGACACGAATGATCGACACACGAAACGGAACCGGCGGCTGGAGTCCGATCCTTGGTCAATTCCAAATCATCGATGCCCGCGTTGCGCCAGCCACGGCCAAGGCGGTGTCCGGCACCATCACGATCGTCGCTCCGATGCGCACAGGATTCCTCCGCGCATGGGGATGCGGCGAACAGCCGACGACCTCCAACGTGAACTCATCGCCGGGGGGCGTGCTCGCCAATTCGGTCACCACCGGAGTCAGCGGTCAAGGTCGGCTGTGCATGTTCGCCCGATCCTCAACCGGCGCCTTGTTCGACACCACCGGCTGGTGGGTGACCGGTGCCGACCCCGAGCCGCAACCAGTACCGCAACCAGTACCGCAACCGCAACCGCAACCGCAGCGGGTCGTGATGTTCACCGATTCGGTGGGGCTCGGTGCCGCGAACGCGCTGCCGCGGGCGTTCCCGGCTGACTGGAGCGTGCACGTAGACGGAGCACCGGCAAGATTCGTCGAGCAACTCGAGTCCGACTTCGTGAAGCCGCGGCTCGCCACCAACCCCGATTGGTTCGGAAAGCACGTCGTCATCGCCGCCGGCTACAACTATCCGTACTGGGATCCGCAACGCTTCGATCGTTCGATCGACTCGATCGTCAACACGCTCACCGCCGCCGGAGTCGAACACGTCTATTGGGTTCTGTTGCGAGAGATCGACCCGCAATACATCTCAGGTTCGGCATGGCGCCAGATCCAGCCGTACTACTGGTACTTCCCTACCGTCAACGACCATCTCGAGGCCGCCCTCGAACGCCACCCGAACCTCACCCTGGTCGACTGGCGGGCAGCAGCCAACCGACCCGGCATCACGTATGACGCGATCCACCTCAACAACACCGGTGCCGAGTTGTACAGCAATCTGATCCGGCAGACGATCGACGCAGCGTCGACTCGCGTCAAGGACCAAACGATGACCAAGGTCCATGTTCCCGGTGGCGAGGGCGCAGCGGCGGCTGCCGTGAACCTCACCACAACCGATCCGCGAACGGCCGGATTCCTCAAGCTGCACCGATGCGACGAACCGGTCCCCGCAACATCGATGCACAACTATGTCCGCGCCGAAACTGCCGCCCACTCCGGCGTGGTCCCGCTCGATCCCAACGGCGATTTCTGCGTGACGACCCGAGTCGCCACCAACCTGATCGTCGACATAACCGGAATCTTCCCCTCCGGCGCCGGCTTCGAGCCTGTCGCTGCGACCCGATGGTTCGACAGTCGCACGCTTGCCGGGCGTCAGCCGATTCCTGGCGGCAGCACGATCCAACTCGACATCGACGACATCCGTTCGCAGGCAGGGGTCACGGGTAGCCCGCGGGCGGTTGTCGTGGCCGCTACCGCAACTGAGGCACAAGCGCCCGGATGGCTGCGAGTCGTCACGTGCGGATCGAATGCAACAACGTCCAACGTCAACTACCAAGAAGGGGCGGCGTCCCCCAATCTAGTCGTCGTCGCCCCCGACGCGAACGGAAAGATCTGCATCACGACGCTGGCATCGACACATGTCGTGGTCGATCTGTTCGGTGTGTTCGCGGCCACCGCCGAGGTGAAGGCCTCGACCGCGTCTCGCGTTTTCGATTCTCGGTTGTCTGGCCAGCGGGTCGCGGCCGGGTCAGTCACCGTCATCGACGTCGCCGCCGCCGGTGTTGACGCCTCCGCCAACGGTGTCATCCTGAATCTCACGGCGACCGATGAACTCGCACCGGGATACGCCACTGCGTATCCATGTGCCACCGGAAGGCCAACCGCTTCGAACGTGAACGTCGGCGGCGGCCGAGTCGTGTCAAACGCGGCGATCGTGGCCCCCGACGCCGACGGAAAGATCTGCGTGTTCTCACTCAGTTCGATGCATCTGATCATTGACGTGATGGGCGAGTTCGGCGCAACGTTCGAAGGGCGCCGACCCGTTCGAGCACTCGACACACGCGGCTGAACTAACGAGTTGACGGCGATTTCGCTGCGCGGGAGGTACTCGGCGGTAACCATGCGAGACTGCGATTCATGATTTTCGATGGCCACGTACAGCAGCTGCCAGACATCGATCCGACCGAAACTCAGGAATGGCTCGACTCGCTTGATGCCGTCGTCGAGACGCACGGCAAAACCCGAGCCCGGTTCCTGCTGTCAAGGCTGCTGGCGCGTGCCAATTCGACCCAGGTCAGCTTCCCAGCCACCGTCAGCACACCTTACGTCAACACGATTCCTCGCGAGCATGAGCCGTGGTTCCCCGGTGACGAACACCTCGAGCGCCGGATCCGTGCCTTCATCCGCTGGAACGCGGCGATCATGGTGGTCAAGGCCAACAAGCATGCCGATGGCATCGGTGGCCACCTGTCGACGTTCGCCAGCTCGGCATCGCTGTACGAGATCGGCTTCAACCACTTCTTCCGCGGCAAAGACGACCAGCCTGGCGACCATGTGTACTTCCAGGGCCACGCCGCCCCCGGTGTCTACGCCAGGGCCTATCTAGAGGGCCGCCTCAGCGAGGAAGATCTCGACCACTTCCGTCAGGAGATCGGGCGCGACGGCAAAGGGCTGTCTAGCTATCCACACCCGCGACTGATGCCTGAATTCTGGGAGTTTCCGACCGTCTCGATGGGTCTCGGCCCGATCACTGCGCTCTACCACGCCCGATTCAACCGCTACCTCCACAACCGTCAAATCGACGACACGAGTGGCAGCCGAGTCTGGGCGTTCCTCGGCGACGGCGAATGCGACGAGCCGGAAACGCTGGGAGCCATCTCGCTGGCGGCGCGTGAACAACTCGACAACCTGGTGTTCGTGGTCAACTGCAATCTGCAGCGACTCGACGGTCCTGTGCGTGGCAACGGCAAGATCATCCAAGAGCTCGAGGCCACGTTCCGCGGCGCCGGGTGGAACGTGATCAAGGTCGTGTGGGGCTCGAAGTGGGACGAACTGTTGGCCCAAGACAAAGACGGTGTGCTGCTCAACAAGATGAACAACACCGTCGATGGTGAGTTCCAGCGCTACGCCGTCGAAGACGGCAACTACGCCCGCGAGAACTTCTTCGGCCCCGACCCGCGCCTACGCCAGATGGTGCAACACCTCACCGACGACGAGCTCCGCCACCTACCGCGCGGCGGACACAGCTACAAAAAGCTGTACGCCGCTTACAAGGCCGCCACCGAGAATCTGGGCAGTGGTCGTCCCACCGTGATCCTCGCCAAAACTGTCAAGGGCTGGACCCTCGGCCCCGGCTTCGAGGGCCGCAACGCGACCCACTCGATCAAGAAAATGACCAAGCAACAGTTGCTCGATCTGCGTGACCGGTTGCACCTGCACGACGAGATCCCCGAAGAGTCGCTCCACGCAGAGAACCCGCCCTACTTCAGGCCTGCCGAAGACTCGATCGAGCACCAGTACATGGTCGAACGCCGCAAGGCGCTCGGCGGCTCGATTCCCAAGCGCACCACCACCGTCCGAAAGCCGCTGCTGTTGCCGGCCAACTCGACGTTTGACGAGATGCGCTCCGGCTCAGGAAAGCAAGAGGTGTCTACCACGGCGGGCTTTACACGGTTGCTGCGCAGCCTGTGCCGTGATGAGAACATCGGCCAGCGGGTGGTGCCGATCATCCCCGACGAGGCGCGCACGTTCGGGATGGACGCTCTATTCCGCGAGTTCGGGATCTACGCCAGCCAGGGCCAAAAATACGAGCCGGTCGACCATGCCTTGTTGTTGTCGTACGCCGAGGGCACAGACGGCCAGATTCTCGAGGAGGGCATCACCGAATCTGGCTCGATGGCCAGTTTCATCGCCGCTGGCACGGCCTACGCCACCCGCGGCGTGCCGATGATCCCCTTCTACACCTTCTACTCGATGTTCGGATTCCAGCGCACCGGCGATCTCGTGTGGCAGGCGGCCGACATTCGCACACGCGGATTCATGATGGGTGCCACGGCCGGCCGCACCACGCTGCTCGGCGAGGGCCTCCAGCACCAGGACGGACACAGCCTGGTGCTTGCGTCCACCGTCCCAGCCGTTCAGGCCTACGACCCAGCTTTCGCCTACGAGCTCGGGGCGATCGTCAAGTCAGGGATCAGCCGCATGTACGGCCCAGACTCGACCGCCAACGGTGGCGCCCTCGACCCTGATGTCATCTACTACATCACGCTCTACAACGAAAACTATGTGATGCCCGTACTGGCGCCCGAGAACACCGCCGAGTTCGAGGCCGGGGCCGTCCGCGGGTTGTACCGCTGGGCAGCCGCCCCCTCTGGCCCCAGCAAGCGGGCGACGATCCTGTTCTCGGGTATCTCTCACACAGCGGCCCGGGCGGCCGTCACCGAACTGGCCGAGCACTACGACGTGGCAGCCGAACTCTGGTCGGCGACCAGCTACAAGA
>CALFRK010000086.1 GCA_937919625.1 uncultured Ilumatobacter sp. | reverse complement strand
ACCGAGTGGTTTAGAGACAGCGACCGAGTGGTTTAGAGACAGCGACGCTGGCGAAGTCGCGCGCCGCGGGCAGCGCGTTCGGGCTTCGTGGGGGTTCACGCCGGTGGACCGACGTCACCAATCTCAACTGCCAAGGGATTGGGAGAATGGACCGAGGTTGGCAGGCGACCGGCGGTCGGGCTGCCCTGCTGAACGGCTACACACCGTTCCGGAATCGATCGAAAGTTGATTTCTGGACGGACGTGCGTCAGTCTGGCCCGATGCAGCGGGCACAGTGGGCGATTGGAGTTGCGATTGGGTTGCTGCTGTCGCTGGCCGTGATCTGGTTTGGGCCGAAACACATGGTGGTTTGCGTCAACACGGGATGGCCAAACTCGATGTTTGGCGATCAGTTCGGTCACACTGATGGAATCGACTTCACTGGATGCGACGTGCCCACCTTTGGGGCGTGGCTCGCTGCCGTGGCCGTCCTCCTCGCACCCACTTTGCTCATTGTGGCCGTGCGGCGATCCAGCCGCGGGGAGAGCGCTTAGCCTTCGTCGGACCGAACCACCCGATCCCGTACCACTCACTGGCGACATTCAGGTTGAGTTGTAGCCGCAACTGCTTCAGGCCCTTGTGCAGCATCGAGTGCGGGTGATCTCACCAACTCCCGATCCGGCCTACGCCGCACCGCCAGCGGGCGGAGACGACTCGAATGGATCGAACACGAAATCGCACCAGAACCAGGTCTTCTGGAGTCGGCTGCAGTTCGCCAGATGCCCGACATTTCCGATCGTCAGGTCCGAAGCGCGTGCCATCTCATCAAGATTGTCGGCAGGGTCGAAAACGACACCCGCAACCGCCGACTCGTGACCATCCACCCACACCCATGCCTTCAGTCCGCCGTCTGACGTGCCGGCCTCGTCTCCGACCCGACCAGCAGCGATCGCAGCCTCATAGCGATCTTGAACTGTCCACAAACGAAGCTGACGCCCAGGGGTGGCACCAAGGATCCCAACCGCAGCAGCAACCACAACGATCACGAGCCCTCCCGCTACCGCATCGGCGTGATGCTCCCGGAATCGAACAGCGATGCTGACCAGGACCGCCACGAAACCTACGACGAGCGCGTAGGCAACCAGTAGCGCGTACATATCGAACTCGGCACCCGGAAACAGCAGCGCGTATCCGGCGAGTATCACCGCTGCGAGAACACCGCGACACAGGGACCGCCACGCCTCGACCGCTTCCCGGACGTGTCGTACCCCAATCGCGGCAGACATGAAGCCCGCGACGAGTAGGACACCAACCGCCCGCCAACTCGCGCCAACAGCGTGAGGCGGCACCATCGTGGACCAGACGAGAACGAGTCCGAGACCAATCCCAAACGCGATGCCCGCAGCCACGATGGGTGCTGAGTGGCCGACGCCGCCACGATGAGCTTCCACCCGCCAATCATGACATGCCGGCCAAACGCCTCCGGCGGCCTGCCAGATTACCCGTCCAACGAGCCTTCGCCCAGCGAAGGCCGTCCTGTTGTGACTAGTGCGGCCCGTACGACGCTCGACCGTTCAACCCAATCGGGGTCAACCACTGGCAGCCACCTGAAGATCGCTTGGGAGGCGCACTTACGACGCTCAGAATCACGACCCGCGCACTCGTCGGAGCGCCGCACTGCGGCCCAAGCCGAGCACCAGAGTTTCCCGGATCCGCTCGGGTGTGAGAAGTGGCGGATGACCGCGTGTCAGGGTACCATGACGACATGAGTTTGATTTCCGCTGACGCACTCCCGGTCGAACCGCTCGATGCGCTGCGGAAGGTGTCGCAGTCAGAGCTCGAGCTCGACGAGCTTCGATGGACCCAGATCGCAGCAGCACGAGATGCTGGGGCGTCGTGGGCCGACATCGGTGAAGCGCTGGGGATCAGCCGGCAATCGGCATGGGAGTACTTCACCCGCAGAGCCAGCGCGAAGATTGCAGAGAACGTGACCGCGAACGCCGACCTCTCAGAGGACGAGGCGATGGACCTCGCAGTCGAAGAAGTGCGTGACGTGCGCCGCCGCCGACAGTCGCACTGAATTCCCCAATGCGAGTTGTTCTCGACGCGAACGTGCTGATTTCTGCGGTCATCCAGGCTGGGCCGTCGTACCGGATCGTCAGCAGATGGTTGGATGACGCAGGCCTCGACGTCGTGATCTGCCCTGCTGTACTTGCCGAGGTCGAAGAAGTCTTGCGTCGGCCGAGGCTTCAGAAGCGCATCGAGCCAGAGCTGGCGGACCTCTATCTGGCGACCGTTCGGCGCATTGCCCACCTCGTTGATGACCCTGTGTCGATCGCTGCTGCAACGCGGGACCCCAACGATGACTACCTCGTTGCGTTGGCACGACAGCACGACGCCGACTACATCGTCACGGGCGACAAGGACCTCCTCGAATGGGACGATCAGGTGCCGCCGGCCATCACTCCCGCGGCGTTCGAAGATCTGCTCAGCGCTCGATAGCACGCAGGAACGGAATCCTCCCGAGCCGGCCGCCGTGATCATCAACCGCTCAGCGAGGTCCGCAACATAATGCGAGCGCCATAACCCGAGGTCCAATGCGGATGTTCCACTCGTTATCGGCCCTGATGCGGCGTCACGTAATCACGTCACCGATCTGGCGATAGGCGGCGCCCGCTGTCCGTTCCACCACGAGGGAGCGCGTCCCGCGACAATGTCTTTATGGTGCGACCATCACCCGAGGAGACCACGGCGAGCGGCCTGATGTCGCGTGGGTTGGGGGTACCGGTCGAATGCACCGACACCGACACCAGCCCCGATGGACGATGGGACTTTGAGTTCACCCTGAACGACGGGACCACGGGTGCGGCGGAGATGACGACCATCACCGACGCGGCTGATCGTGAGTGGCGTTCGCTGAAGTCGAAGCAGCCAACTATCGACGGGTCCAACTATCAATGGCTGGTACGGCGGCGGGGGAAGCCAGTGCGATTCGGTGAACTGCTCCGCCACCTCGGGGTCGTGGCGCCCCTTGTCGAGCAGCGCGATGTTGACTTCGAGCTAGCGATCCGTGATCCGTCGCTCGACGGCAACGAGTCGGTCGCCTGGTTTCGGCATCATCGGCTCACGGTCATCAAGCTGGGGGCGTCACCGGTCAATCGCGGTCGCGTCTGGCCCGAAAGTGACACCGTCGGGGCGTGGGGTGAGCCTCGTCTCGACGCGGCGATCGAGTGGTTGGAGATCGAACTTGCCAAGGACGGCTACGCCGCCAAGTTCGACAAGCTCGCGCGTTCGGGTGCCACCGAGCAACACCTGGTTCTCCGCCTCGACATCGCCGGAGTCCCTGGACCGCATCTGTTCGCAATCGATGACCCGGCCGCCAGTCTGCCCACCCGTCCACCGGTCATTCGGGGCCGACGAACGACCGGCCTCTGGCTGCTACCCGAGTTCGCTCGGAGCGTGGTCTGGTGGATGGCCCGGAGCGGATGGCATCGGATGGACCTGCGCCCGTAGAACCCTTGGTCCGGAGGGAACAGCGACTATTCGACGGGTCGATACCGCGAACGTCTGGCCCGCCGAACCAGCGATCACGCACGGATTCTGGCAACGCCACCCGCGCCAGGGGCAGAATTGGATCCCCACTCGAAATAGCAACGGGGTCGATCGGACGGCTCGCACGGGAACGGTGTTACCCGGCGGGGCTGCCGATGACCCATTCATTGCATGAAGTCACATCGAGTCACAACAGTGCTCGACCTCGCGTCGAGCAACAGGCGACGGCTGTCGGAGCCTCGAGCCCCACGACGCAGGACGTTCACGGTCCCGGAAGTGGCCCAGATCCTCGGCGTCGGACGATCGACTGCGTACGCGCTCGTGCGAAGCGGCGAGATCAACGCACTTCGCTTCGGCGCGCGGCTCGTCGTCACGCATGCCGAGGTCGATCGCATGCTCGGCGAAGATCCAGCGGCGTGATCGCAGACTCGGATCTGTAGCCCCATCGCTGGCTCTGCCGAGGTGGCGCCCCGAAACAGGTCCGATCGAACGTCAACCGACCTGCGGACGACTGCCGTGTCACATCACCGATCCACGCCGTCCAGCAGATCCCCGAGGCCGCGAGCCACCGCCTGATCGGCGGTCGCGAACGCGTGCGCATAGGTCCGCAACGTCATCGAAGCGTCGGCGTGGCCGAGACGGCCGGCGACGGTGCGCACGTCGTGACCCTGGCCGATCGCCGAGGTCGCGGACCAGTGGCGGAGATCATGGAGTCGCCACTGGGTGTCGATGCCCGACTTCTCCCGGGCGCGGCGCCACCAGTACCCGATGCGGTCGGGGTTCACCAGGTCGTCGCCGATCCCGAACATCCACGGCCCAAGTTGCTCCCGCTCGAATCGAACCCGCTCGATCAACTCGAGCGTCGACGGGTCGAGTGTGAGAGTGCGGACGTTCGCCGTCTTGGTGGTCGCATCGCGCAACTCCGGATTGCCGTCACCGCGCTTGAGCACCTCAATCGCCGAGTCGATCGTCAGCTCTCCGCCATGCACGTCGTCCCAACGCAACGCAGCCAACTCAGCCCGTCGAGCGCCCGCAATCGCGCCGAGCCGCAGGGCCAGCCCGGCAGCCGGGTCGAACGCCGCGGCCGCGGCGATGACAGCCCGCACATCATCGGCGGTCATCGCGTCGCGCTTCTGTGTTCGAGAGGTTCGTAGGCGTGCGAGCGCGGCGACGTTCGAGGTGACCCACCCCCACCGCTGCGCCTGGGCGAGTGC
>CALFRK010000085.1 GCA_937919625.1 uncultured Ilumatobacter sp. | reverse complement strand
CACCTGGATGGGTAGCACCTGGATGGGTAGCACCTGGATGGGTAGCACCTGGATGTGACGACTGTTGGTGGGAACAGTCGTCGGACTGTTGTCGACCGCTAAGTTGGCGGTGCAACCCGACGAGGAGCCCGCCGTTGACGCAATCCAAGGCCGAAACGCCTCCGCTACACGAATCTGGAGGATCTAGCGTCAGCGGCGCCACACCTGGATGGTTACGGCAGCCTTCGACGCAGATCGTGTTGATCGCGATCGTTCTGTTCGTCGTCGCGATCGGCGCGCTCTTGATCGTCCCCGATCCTGGCCACGCGGTCCGTTCGGGCGGTTGGTGGGCCCCGGTCGCGGTGGCGATCGTGTTCGGACTCGCTGAGTACAGCGTCTTCAACCTTCAGTTTAGGCGGGAAGGCATCTCGTTCTCGCTGTCCGAGCTGCCGATGGCATTTGCGCTGGTGTTCCTCACTCCGTTCGGCGCGGTACTGGCGCGCCTCCCTCTGAGTGTGTTGGTGCTCCTAACGACACGGAAGAATCGCGGATACAAACTTGCGTTCAACTTCGCGATCCTCTGGTTCGACGTCGCGCTTGCAGCGTTGGTGTTCCGTGGCCTCCTCGATCTGTGGGGCAGCGACACCGGGTGGATGGTCGTTGCGCTGGTGGTTGCGATGGTGATGACATCGCCCTTGACGTCGGTGGTCATCTCATTTGCTATCTCCAAGCTGGAAGGAGACGCGCGAGATCGGATCGTCAGCGAACTGCAGTCCACCTGGTGGATGTACACCGTGAATGCCGTGCTGAGCGCGATGACGGTGGCGCTTGCCCTCATTCATCCAGCCCTCGCATTGCTAGCGCTGCTTCCCATCGCAGGAATTTGGTATGTCCTGCAGTCGTACGGCGAGCTCGTGCAAGAGCTTCGCGATCTTGACACGTTGCATGGATTTGCGGGCCGCGTGGGAAGCACGCTCGACGTTCAGGAGATCGGTGATGTCGCTGCCTCCGAGATCGCTCAGCTGATTCGTGCCGAGGGTGCGGCGATTGTCCGATTCACCGGTGACTCGGCCACGGTCCATCTGAGCGGGAACGTGATGGTCGACCTGCCCGCCAGCGTGGAAGATCCGGCCTGGCGAGTTTTGATGGTCGACTCCGGTGTACAGGTCGTCGAGGCGGCCGAGCTCTCCGCTTACGGCATCTCTGCCGGGTCCACGGTCCCGGCCGTCATGATCTCGCCGATCTCGGACGGTGTCGAGACCTGGGCGCTGGCTGTGGTGGTGCAGCAACAGGGGCAGAATCGGCGCTTCGACGACGGCGACGTCGCTCGTCTGCGCAATATGGCCCAGCAGCTGGCGGTCAGCCTGCGGCGGGGGATGTTGCATGAGCGGTTGGAGTACGAGGCGCGGCATGACGCTTTGACCGGGCTGCCCGCCCGCACGCCGTTTGAACACGAGGTCGGCAGTGCTGTTGAACAGGCGAACGGTCCGTGCCCCACCTCATGGGTGCTGATGCTCGACCTCGACCGGTTCAAGGAGGTCAACGACACGCTGGGGCACCATGCCGGTGACGATCTGCTCGTCGAGTTTTCCAACCGGATGAGTTCGTTGCTCGAACCTGGCGATGTGCTCGCTCGACTGGCCGGGGACGAGTTCGCGATCCTTTGTTCTCGCGAATCGCATGAAGAGGTCGTCGAGTTTGCCGAGGGGTGCGTCGCCGAAGGTGGTCGACCGGTCGTGCTCGACGGGCTCGAGATCGTGGTCACCGTCAGTGTTGGTGTTGCTCAGATCACGGTCGACGATCACGACGCAGTGCAGCCGATGCGGCGGGCCGACATTGCGATGTACAACGCCAAGTGGCAGCGCACAGGCGTCGAGTTCTACCGCGACGAAATCGACCGTCGGACTCCCGCCCGCCTGTCGATGCTCGGTGATCTCCGCACGGCGATCGAGACCGACCAGCTCGATGTCGTCTACCAACCGAAGCTCGATCTGACCACCGGTCGGATTGTCGGCGTCGAGGCGCTGGTGCGGTGGATGCACCCGACGCGAGGTGTGGTCCCTCCATCTGAATTCGTGCGCGTCGCCGAAGACACCGGGCTGATCAAGCAGCTCACCGATATTGTGCTCGCCCGCGGCATCCGAATGCTTCGCGAGTTCGGTGACCACGGGCTCGACCTCGGGCTCGCCGTCAACCTGTCGACGCACGACCTGTTCGATTCTCGACTTCCCGATCGCGTCCGAGCGCATCTGGAGGCCAACGATGTGTCGCCGTCGGCATTGACACTCGAGATCACCGAGTCGTCATTGTTCGTCGATGCGCCGCGAACTCGGGCGACGATCGATGAGCTTCATGCGGTCGGGCTGCGAATGGCGGTCGACGACTTTGGCACGGGCTACTCGTCGCTCAGCTATCTTCGCCGGTTGCCCGTCCACGAGCTGAAGATCGATCAGAGCTTCGTGGCGGGCATGTTGACGGATCAGCAGGACGAGGTAATCGTTCGATCGACCGTCGATCTGGGACACAACCTGGGCCTGCTGGTCGTGGCCGAAGGGGTCGAGAGTCTGGCGATATTGGACCGATTGCGCGAAATCCGCTGTGACGTCGCCCAGGGGTTCGTCATCTCCGAGCCGGTGCTCGCCGACCGGCTCATCGAGTGGGTGCTCAGTGCCGGTGATCAGCCCTGGCTCGACTCGGTGGAATGAGCCGAAACGTCACCGACGGTGACGTTTTCCAGTGGCTTGCCGGATGCATGGCGTCGAAAGTTCTCGACGAACATGTCGACCTGGCGGCGGCGCGAAACGTCGGTGGTGCCTGACGAGTGGGGCGTGATGATGACATTTGGCAGCACCCACAGTGGGCTGTCGGGTGGGAGCGGCTCGATTGCGAATACATCAAGACCTGCCCCGCCAAGGTGACCGTCGACCAGTGATTCGATCAACGCCGGCTCGTCGACGATCTCCCCCCTACCGACATTGATGAACCAGGCGCCCGGTCGCATCTGGGCGAACGTGGCGGCGTTGAACATGCCACGCGTGTCATCGGTGAGTGGGGCGGTTACAACGATCGCGTCGGCCCATCCGAGCAGATCGTCGAGGCGGTCGTTCGTCCACGTCTCGCAGACCTCGTTGCCGCTCACCGTGCGCCGAAGCCCGATCGTTTCGATCTCGAACGCAGAGGCGAGTCGGGCGACCTCACTGCCGATTGCGCCAAGGCCAACGATGCCAAGTCGCACGCTCGAAAGATCGGTCGACGAGTGTGGCTCCCAACGGTGGTTCGATTGCGAACGAGCGAGCCGTGGCAGATCGCGGCTGAGCGCCAGCAGGTACATCAACACGGATTGGGCGATCGACTTGGCGGAGGCCCCGGCGCTATTGGTGACCGTGACACCACGGTCACGGAGGCTGATGAAGATCGGCGAGTCGGTGCCCGCCGAAAACGTCTGGAGCCACTTCAGATTGTTCGCCCGAACACAGGTGCCCATGAAGTTGGCGGCCCGCGCCGGCCAGGTGTCCGGTGAGAAGTAGGCGACGGTGATGCGTTCGAGGTCGCTCGGCGTGATGTGTTCTTGACCGACCAACCTGATGACCTCGACCGTCGGATCAATCGCAACGATCTCGTCGCCTCGGTCGTCCCAGAAGGTGTCGGTGCAGAACAGCACGGTCGCGGCCATGTTGGCGACGATAGCGATCGCGCACTATGGCGACGGGCCCGCCCGAGGCGGCAGCCCATAGTCCTGCAGGTGCCGGTATGTTTTCGCACGGAGGTGTCCGGGTACCTGGTGGGCTCCGCCGCCTTCAAAGCGGTTGGGACGAGCGATCCTCGTCCGGCGGGTTCGATTCCCGTCCATCTCCGCCAATTGGTCCACGGACGTCCGCTGGTGTGTTTCGAAAGCTCCATACGCTGGGGTGATGCGAAATTCGATCCACGGACGTCCGTGGCCGTTTGCGGTCCGTTACTCTCACGGTTACTCTCAAAAGGGGTTTGAGAGTAACGCAGGAGGCGATGTCGAGTGCCGAAGACACCTCGGGGGAAACGGATCGTCGATGCTTCGACGGGCACGTTTCAGGTTGTCAACAAGGCGCCGAACGGCGAGGCCGTGCCGTACTTCGACAAATCGCGCGGCGTGTGGGTTGCGCCCTGGCGAAAGCCTGACGGGAAGGTCGGTCGCCCAACCGGCAAGACGCGAGTGCTCGCCGCTGCATCACGTGATCGCCACATGGCGAGGGCCGCCGATGAGGAACGCTTCGCCGCTCTGGATGAAGGGTTCGAGGCGGACTCGACGGTTGCCGACGTCACGGCATGGTGGCTGCAGAATGTCGCACGTCATCGGGTTCGGGCCACGACATTCGCCACGTACCGCAAGCAGGCTCGGTTGATCGAGGCCGGCTTGGGCGACACCCCGGCGCGCCAATTGCAGCACGCTCAGGTTGCGGCGTTCATCTCGGACCTGCTCGACGAGGGGTCGGCGTCACGTGCGCGCAGCGTGCGGACCTTGCTCGTGCAGATCATGGATCAGGCAGTCGGTCTCGGCCTCGCTGCTGAGAATTTCGCTCGCCAAGTGAGGGCACCGAAGTTGCCGGAGGTGCAGCGCCGAACGGTGACGCCTGCGGAAACGCAGCAACTGCTCGCGGAGGTCGACGATCGGTTCACCGCGGCCGTCGGGCTCTGCTACGTGCAGGGCTGGAGAATCAGCGAAGCGCTCGGGCTTGCGTGGGGCGACATCGATCTCGACTCGGGAACCGTGCGTCTGCGGCGCGGGTCGACCTACACCGATGGCGTCGGGATGGTCCTCGGGCCGACCAAGACGCAACGCACGGCGGGAATGCAATCGCTCAGCCCGACTGTCATCAGGCTGCTGTCGATCCGCCGTCAGATCCAGGACGACGATCGGGCCAAGGTGGGCGGCTGGCCCGACGTCGAGTACGACGGCGAACACCTCGACCTGGTGTTCACCACCGCTGCCGGCTCGC
The DNA here is from genome assembly GCA_937919625.1 of uncultured Ilumatobacter sp. Taxonomy (GTDB): domain Bacteria; phylum Actinomycetota; class Acidimicrobiia; order Acidimicrobiales; family Ilumatobacteraceae; genus Ilumatobacter. Next base: position 27,045 of record CALFRK010000085.1, on the reverse strand, counting down.
CCATGCTGCGTCAGCATGTCGATCGGGCCATTCGGGCGGCAGCGACTCGTGCTGGTATCGACCCGACAGGGCTCGGCACTCACGCCGGCCGCCGATCCGTCGTGACCAACCTGTTTGCGTCCGGTGCGATGGACCTCGGCGATGTTGCGTTGTTCGTCGGGCACAGCGACACCTCGACCACTCGCGGCTACGTGCAACACGAGGGCGATCGGCCACGCCAGATCAGCGAGCGAGCCTTCGAACTGCTCGACTCAGACTGGACCGCCCAGCCCGACGACGCTTGACAGGCGACCGTTATCCGGCCGAGATCGTGCACGACCTGACACCCGATCAGGTGCATCTACCAGCGGTGATCGTGTGTCACCGGGCTCGACGAATTGGCTCGCTCACCGCTTCCGGTCGACGCCCTCGGAAGGGTCGCAGCGATGATCTACGGTTCCAGCTGCGTCCGCAGGTTGTGAAGCTCCGGCAGCGCCTCTCGGTCCTTCGGCCTGTCGGCGTGCGTCTTGCTGTCGATGATGTCGTCGAGCGATGCCAGTCGCACGACCACTCCCGAGAACTCGACGTTCGAACTTCGTGCCTCGAGGTCGACGAAGGCCCTATGCCCGCCAGCGACGGGGAGTTCGCTGAGCACGTCGAGCGGGCCAGCGTCTGTCATCCATGTCGTGCTGCCGAATGCGCGAAGGGTTGCTGCGTCGATGACGACGGGGAGCTGACGGGCTTCTTCGTCGGTCATGCCGGCGATACGCAAACGGGCACCGAGCTCGTCGAGCGCCGACGCGAGACGTGCTTCATTGTCGGCAGTGGCCGAGGGAACGAAGTCGATGTCGTAGGTCTGCCGGGTGGCGCCATGGAGTTGTGAACCGAAACCACCGACGATCAAGTAGTCGACGCCGTGCCGGTCCAACACCTCGACGAGGCGTGATGGATCGAACGCTGGGCCGTCAGTCGACACGTGCTCGCTCGCGAGCAGCGTTGATCTCCGCGAGGTACTCCAAGAGCTTGTCTTTGGTGTCCAGTGGCTGCCAATCCAACGTCATGGGCACGTCGTCGTCTGTCGGCGGCAACATGTCGCGCGTCAGCGAATCGATGTCGACATGTCGTACACCTCGGCGTTCCATACCCGCAGTCTACGTATCGAACGCCAGCCAGTGAGTCCCGTGGCTCGGGCGCCGGCGTCGGCCCGATAGTCAGGATCCCCCGACCCCGTGCGCTCCGCGTGGCGACGTGCCCGATCGTTGAGAGGTCGACAGGCGATCGGTGACGAACTGTTCGAGCTGTGTGATCGAGAAGCGCACGCTGCGACCGATGCGTACCGGCGTGAGCTGTTCGGTCCAGATCAGCTGATACAGCGACGATCGGCTGATCGCAAGCAGTCGGGCGGCGTGGGCGACATCGACTAGTAGCGGTTGGGCGAGTTCAGGCTTGGCGTTGGTCGGAAGGTGCTTCTGTGCCGTCATGTTGATGTAAAGGCAGTGCGCCGAAATGCGCGGGACATCGGTACACGTCGGCGCACTGGACACGATGTCGCCGGAGGCTGACGACACGATCTGGCGATTGTGCTGCCCGGAGAACGCGAATGAAGTTCTTGACGTTTTCTGTCCCGTTTCGCGAAGTCACCGGCCTTTACCTTGGCAATGGGGTCCGTTTGCTTGTCGAGTCGTCGCGTCCGCGGCCTGGCGCCACTGTCGGAGCGCTGTCTCGTCCGCCGCTCTGAAGACCCCCGCAGTATCTCGCCGGGCTTCGTTGCGCTTGGCCTCGCCGCTCGGTTCCAGTCGCTGTGGGTGGCGCAGGCGGGCGCAGCGCTCGGGCTCGTCGTGCTGGGTCGCGGGTGGTCGGCAGATTCCCGGCGGCCGCGGGTCGCCCGGGTGGCGGGCCCCCTCGTAGCACGTCGCGCGGCGGGAAGAGAGCAGTTCAGACATTTGCACCTGGGAAATCGCGCTCGGGTCGTGTCATGTTGACGGTCGGCAAAGTCGGCCCGGGGAATGCCGCCTACTACCAGTCGGCGGTCGTGGCCGGAGTTGAGGACTATTTCGCGGGCGACGGCGATGCGCCGGGTGTCTGGATCGGTCGCTGCGATCTTGTTGGGGCTGTCGCCGGCAGTCTGGCGACTGCGGTTGACTCCAAGTTGTTGCTGGAAGAGAAGCGCTCTCCGGACGGATCGAAGCTCGGGAGGACGACGGTGGCGGAGCGGTCGGTCACGGCGTTCGATCTCACCTTCTCGGCTCCGAAGTCGGTGAGCCTGCTTCATGCCCTCGGCGGGCCCGACGTGGCCGCTGCGATCGACGCGGCACACACGGCCGCAGTCGAGCAGGCCATCGAGTCAATCTCACCACGCATCGCGTACACGCGCACCGGCCATGCCGGGGCAGCGGTCGTCGACGCTGATGGTGTGTTCGGCGTGCGGTATCGGCATCGCACGAGTCGGGCGTTGGATCCTCAGCTTCACGATCATGTCTTGATCTCGAACGCAGTGCTGACCGGGTCCGATGGCCAGTCATCTTCGTCGTGAGGTCGAACTCGTCGAATGGGCGACCACCCCGGCGATGGCCGGCCATCAGCGCCTCGAACCCAACACCGATGCCATGGTTCAGCTCGATGCGAGCCAGTCCGACGCAGTGATCACGATGTTGGACACGACCCGTCCGGTCGTGACGGTGGTCGGCCCGGCGGGTGCGGGCAAGACACGGATGCTGGCGGCTGCGGTCGACTCATGGCGGTGCGCCGGAGTCGAAGTCTTCGGCGTTGGGCCGTCGGCGTCGTCGGCTCAACAACTCGCCGACGGCGCAGCGATCAGAGCCGACACGCTCCACAAGCTCGTCTATGAACATCACACGAAGTGGATCGAACGGCGCGAGTCGCTGGACCTGCCGTGGGTGTTGCCGGCTGGGTCGGTCGTGATCATCGACGAAGCGGGCATGGTCGACAGCCGACTGCTCCACACCTACGCCCGGATCGCACAGCGCAATCACTGGCGCACGATCCTCGTTGGCGACCATCGCCAGCTCGACGCGGTCGATGCGGGTGGCATGTTTGCCGAACTCGTCGAACACACCGACGTGCTGACGGTCGAACTCGACACGCTCCATCGCTTCGAACATCAATGGGAAGCCGACGCCTCGCTGCTTCTCCGCGACGGCGACCTCTCAGCAGTCGAGGCGTACGAGACCCGCGATCGGATCCACGGATACGCCGACGAGCAGGTGGCGATCGCGGCGGTCGTCGATGCAGCGTTCGTTGGCAATGTCGAGGGCCGCGATGTGCTCGTGATGGCGCCGACCAACAGGGTCGTCGAGCAGATCAATGCGGCTATGACCGAACGGCTCCTCGATGCCGGCCAGCTCGATCCGGCCGACGCGATCGAGATTGGTGGGCATCGGTTCTTTGCCGGTCAGCCGGTGGTGACCCGAGCCAACGACCGCCGTCTCACCCACGGGTCCGACAACGAAGGTTGGGTGCGCAACGGCGACCGTTGGACCGTGCTCGCCGGGACCCGAGACGAGCTCTACCTCCATCATCGAGAGACTGGCGATCACCAGGCACTCCCAGCCGAGTATGTCGAGGCCGGTCACCTGAGTGTGGACTACGCGTCCACGATCAACCGAGCGCAGGGTGCGACCGTCGATGAGGCCCATGTGATTATCGATGAGCGGACCAACTCCAAGCAGTTGTACGTCGCCATGACACGTGGTCGCGACGCGAACCGCGTTCACGCGGCGCCGCCGGCGTTCGATCTCGAACAGCACGGCCCGACCGAGATCGCCGACCAATGGACTCCGACGGGCGCCGTGGCGCGAGCACTCCGACGACATCCCGACCAGTTGAGTGCACTCGCACGTCGCCGACAACTCAGGGAAGACACCGACGGACGCTTCGGGAAACTCGGTAGTCAGCCGGTCGCACGGCCGTCGGATCCTGCCGCCGCAGCGATGCGACGACTCCGACACCTGTCCCGCCGTCCCTCTCAAGGCCTGGGACGATGACCTCGGCCCGGCTTTCAGAACCGTGTCGGGCACGTCGACGCGACGGTCAGGCGATGTCGATCGCGTGCTTGGTGCCCAGGTCGGCGAGCATCGAATCAAGCGGAATATCAGCGCCGGCGGCGCTTGCCCGCACGATGGCCACAGCGGCGTACAGCGCGTAGATCCAGTACTGCTCGATCCAGTATGTGACCTCGTCGAGTAGGTCCGGTTCGAGACCGCCATGCACGGCATGCGCGGTCAGGACTGCGTACTGGATCCGTCGATGCTCCTTGCCCCGGAACGCAACCTCGGGCAGGTACGTCGATAACAGCTCTCGGTAGGCGACACCGGGTTCGCGTTCGACCCCAGCGACGGCGAGGGCGTCGGCGGCGAGTTCCATGAACACTTCGCCCGGGAACGTGTTGTGCTGCACGTGCAGGTCAGCGATGTCGGCGACGAGCTGGTTCGCATCATCACCACGCGCGAGCCCGGCGAGAAATCGACGAAGTGCCTCGGCGTGATCATCGTCGGTCGGCCTAGCCATGCGAACACACTACGCGAGCGGCGGTCGAGCATTTCTCAGTCCACCGATCCAAGCACGTTATGGCGCAGGCGACTACCCGCATAAGTGCCTGATTCATGATGGTGGGGTGCGTTGCGGCGGTTGTCGTAGCGTTCGAGGTTGCCGGTCGGTGGGCTCTCTAAGTGCCTGCTGCCCTGCTGGGTTGGCTTTCTATCGAATTGCTTGCCGACCGGTTTCCTTGCCGTGGTGTGGCTCGAAAGAGGCGCGAGCACAATCAACCCGAATCAGGAGTGCCCACCCCGGTTTCCACCACCGAGAAAGGCACCTGCCATGATCACCACCATCGGGATCGACCCTCACAAGGGCTCCCACACCGCCGTCGCCGTCGACAGCAACGAACACGTCCTCGACCAGATCCGAGTGCGATCCTGCTCCACCCAAACCAACCGACTACGCGAGTGGGCTGACCGGTTCGAAGAGCGAACGTGGGCGGTCGAGTCCGCCCACGGACTCGGCTACCTGCTCGCCCAGCAGCTCGTCGCAGCCGGCGAAACCGTTGTCGATGTGCCACCAGTACGCGCCTCGAGAGTGCGTGTGTTGGGCTCGGGCAAGTCGCAAAAGAACGACCCCAACGACGCCCGCTCGATCGCGATCGCAGCGCTCAGAGCAGACGATCTCACCGTGGTGTGCGCGGATGATCACGCCCGGGTGTTGAAGCTGTTGTCGAAGCGACACCGCGACTTGGGCCGGTTGAAGAACAAGGCGTGCTGTCGACTCCACGCACTGCTGTTGGAGATGGTTCCCGGCGGCGCCGGGTTCCGAATCTCAGCTGTGACCAGGGTCAACGCGGTCATCGACGCCTTCGAACCCGTCGACGCAATGGGCCGTCAGCGCCAAGAGATCGCCAGCGAACTCGCTGGGGACATCGACCGCTACAACAACCTGCTCGATGCGTCCAAGCAACGCATCACCGTCGCGTTGGCCGCGTCAGCAACGTCGTTGACAACGATCTCTGGGGTCGGGCCGATCTGTGCTGCGATGATCATCGGCGAGTCCGGCAACATCGACCGGTTCAAGTCCAAGCATCACTTCGCGAGCTACAACCAACAGCGCCGGTCGAGGCGTCGTCGGGTCCCAAAGTCCGCCACCGGCTCAACCAGCGCGGCAACCGGAAACTGAACTGGGCGCTCCACGTCGTCGCGATCTCACAGCTCGGCCGCAACACTTTGGGCCGAGAGTTCTACGACCGCAAAGTCGCCGAGGGCAAGACCTCCAAAGAAGCCATCCGCGCTCTCAAACGGCGACTGTCTGACGTCGTCTACCGACACCTCGTCGCCGACGCACGACACCAGAGCTGACGTTCAAGTGGGCCCGGGAGGACAGAACAGGAACGACCTCGAATCCAGCGTGACCGGCTCTACATCCTGAACAGCCGGCTCTTCGGACGAGTCACTCCCGGACCCAACAACCAACGCTACGACCCTCCACGCCGCCTGGCAAGAGGGTCCTCCTCGTCGCGCCCGCAACACCCTCAAAATCGCCCCTTGACTCAAAGAGGCTTCGTTATCTCCAGTCGCTCCAAGCTTCAACGCCCTGACCTGGGCATCTGCGTGGTGGACACGTCCTTGACGCAGTCCAAGTCGGTTGACGTCGAGTTTGAGGGCCTGCAATGAAAGGGGAATGGGCTCGCGGTGCGTCGGAGACGGGCTGAAGATAACGCGTCCACACCGCACCAGAAAGCTGCGTCAGCTACATCGAAGACACCCCAAACCGGACTGGAGATACGTGCCGATCTCGCGCAGGGTCTTGCGCCGTTTCATGCTGTGAATATGGGTGGGTCCGGCGGGTGCCGAGGAATGTGAGTTGGCTGGTGTGCTGTGCGAGCGGCCCGATCGTGGGATATCTGTTGTCGCTTCGTGAGTTCGGCCGGAGTGATGGGCTGAGCTTTGTGGCTGAGTGAGTGGCGTTCGTGAGCGCCGTGTTCAGAGCTTGAAGATCGTGAGGTAGGTGGCGTCGGTGATCGCTTCGAATGAATCGTGCGTCGATCCGGCTGCGGCGCCGTACCCGTCGCCGACGCTGAGTGTTGTGCCGTTGTGTTTCACGACTCCGTCGAGGATGTAGGAGAACTCGGCGTGTTCGTGTTCATGGGGAGTTCCGGTGTAGCCGACTTGAGCTTTGATGAGCACTTGGTGGTAGCCGTCGGCAACTGCGACGATCCGGGCGGTGGCGTTGTTGCCTTCTCCCCACGGCATCCATTCGGCCTCGGTGGCGAATCCGAGATCCCAGCCGGTGTTGTTGTTCATGGTTGCACCTGTGTCGTTTCGTAGCGTCGGTGGGCGTCGACCCAGCTCGGCTTGGTGGTGGATTCATCAGCAGCGCTCCACGTGTGAAAGTGAGAGCCAGCCATGCGGTCGCGGTACTTGACCATGACGGCGCGGTGACCCGCTGAGCGCGTGAACTCGCCGATGGCAGCCTCGTCGTGCCAGGTCGAGAGTGTCCAGAACGTTCGACGGAGTGGCTGCGCTCTGAGGGAGAGTCCGCCGGCTCCGGGAGTGCGCAGTGCGATGCGACGAATTCGTAGCGCCGCGATCAGAAACCCGGGAACGTCACGTGTTCGAGCAAGCTCGAGGCGTGAGATCTGGACGAGTGCGGCGGCCTGTGGTTGGTTCTTTGGTGAGGTCCACGGAATGGTCAACATGTTCATGTCTCCTTGTGCGTTGGGAGTCCGGCGAGGTCGACCTGGAAGACCGACAGGAACTGGTCGAGGTCGTCGGTGTTAGTCGCGATCGGCAGCGAGCCCTGGATCCAGAGCGACGCAATACCGTGCACGCCGGCCCAGAGAACGCCGGTCAGCACGGCGGGTTCGATCCCTGCCTGCCACCCGACCGCCTGCGCTGCAGCGGTGAGCGCAGCGAGTTGATCAAACGCCGCGAGTGATGCCCGCAGGTAGTCGGCGTCGGTCCTGTCCAGACGTTCGGGGCGAAACATCAGCTCGTACGGTCCCGGGTTGGCGATCGCGAAATCGACGTACCCCTGACCCGCAGCGCGCAGCCGTCCAAGCGGATCAGCGTCAACGGCATCGACGTGTTGAGAAACCGTCGCGACGAGTTCGTCGAACGCCTCCGCGGTCACCGCCGACAGCATCGAGGACAGACCAGAGAAGTGACGCAACGGGGCGCCATGAGACACCCCGACCGCCCGTGCGACCTGACGCAAGGTGAGCCCCTCGAGCCCGTGCGCATCGAGATGCGCCCTCGCAGCTGCGAGAAGTTCCTGACGCGTATCGTTCATGTAGACAGTGTATACGAGTTCTTGTAGACAATGTCTACTGATGAGCCGAGCGTCACGAAATGACGTCCCCGATCTGGCAAGACGATCGGCTGACGCGAGCTTCCGGTGCGAGACGGAGGCGGCGCACGATCTCGAGCGGGTAACCGCTCGCGTAGGTGCCGATCAGGAGCGGTGTTGAGTCACTGATCGAGGCGAGATTATGCGCCGTCAGGTCTGCAGCCGGACCTCCAACACTTCGGCGGTTCTCCAGCGCGGTCAGGGATACTCCTGACCGTGACGACGAGCGCGTGTCGGTCGTGCTCGTGCTGGTCGGAAACGCTGGATCTGAGCGGGCGGTAGGAGCGCTTCAGCCGGTGGACCGGAGGTGTAAACGAACGGTGTCGGCCGTCTCGGCAGCGATGAGATGCTCCGCCCGAAGCTCGTCGAGCACGGCGATGAACGAATCCGCACCAACGCTTGCGAGGATGCCGAACGGTCCGAGGGTTTGCCCCGTCGCCGCGCGCCATGCCGCGTCGATGTCGGAGCGGTCTGCGACGCCTTTGACCTCGATCATCACCGCTGCTGTGACGAGCGCGCCGAGGAGTGCGTTCGACGCGGTCTCCGACGGTGGCTCGGCGTCGGCGAAGTCGGGTTGCTGGTAGGCGGGGTCGGGGTAGGTGTAGAAGCCAGCGCCCGACTTCTGGCCGAGACGGTCTGCTTCGACCATCTCGGTGAGGAACGGCTCGACGCGCTCGCGGAGCGCTTCGCGGTGTGCGTCCTTCGTCGGTGTGCTCCAGCTCTCACGCATCAGGTCCAGACCGAAAAGGTCCATCATCCCGAATGGGCCCATGGGTGCAGAGCGGTCGGTCATCCAAACTCGGTCGACGTCTTCGACGGTGGCGTGTCGGTCGAGAACAAGGTGGACCGCCATCAGCATGACGTGGCCGTTCATCGAGTTGAACACGTATCCCGGGTGCTCCTTCTTCAGCACCATGGGTGTGCCGCCGAGTGTTTCGACGAAGCGACGGAGGACGTCGATTGTTTCGGTCGATGTGCGTAGTCCACCGACGATGTCGTAGAGCGGTGCGCCGAGGTGTGAGTGGAGCGCGGCAAAGCGGGTGCCGCGTTCCACGGCATCTTCAAGGTCCGAGACCATGAGCGTGGACGTGTTGGTCGTGATGATCGTGGTGGGCGAAGCGAGCTTGTCGACCCGCTCGAGCACGGAGCGCTTGGCTTCGCGATTTTCGTAGATCGACTCGCTGACCAGGTCGGCACCATCGAGAGCGTCGGCCAATTCTGATGCTGTGGTCACACGACCCAGCCCTGCCGCGAGGGCGGCGGGCGTGCAGTACCCGATACCGACCATGTAGGCACCGATGCCTGCTTGTCGTTCGGCGACCGAGGTCAACATGTCAGCGGCCGCGTCATGCAACACGACGTGGTACCCGGACACTGCGGCGACAAGTGAGTTGACGCAGCCCATCATCCCTGCGCCGATGTAGGTGACCGTGCGGATCTCGCCGATGGGCCCGCCGTGCTCGAACTCGGCGGTCACGAGATCGCCCGCGGTAGATCGTCGAGCAAGATGAGGTTGGTGCTGCCCTTGCTCACGATGGCAGGCCGCTGTTCGAGCACGGGGAGAGCGGCGAGCGCGTTGACGATGTGAAACTGTGTTGGGTTCTGCTCCCACGAGAGCGTCTGCCACTCGACAGCACCTTCGCCGACCCACGCTTCGGTGACGACGTTCTCGGAGGGGAAGGCGGTCGGTTGGCTCGTCGTCTCTCCGAATCCGCTGACGCCCGGTAGATAGCGCCATCCCATCGACGTGTTCTCGCCGCCATCGGCGGCAGCAGCGATCTCGTCGTCGGTCGGCGCACGTGTGTTGCGAACGGAGAGATCGACGATCTTGTGGCCGAAGTGGCTTGCGCTGGTCTTCCAGACGTCACCGATCACCGAATGATCCTCGATGTCGGCGTAGACCTTCGGAACCCCCTGCAGCTCGCGTCCGGTGAGGATGGGGTCGGTGAGGTTCTCCCACATGACCAACGTGAACTGCCCGTCGATGACGTCGGCACCGCCGTTGAATCGGACCGAAGCGCTCACACCAATCAGGTTGTATCCGTGGCCAGCGAGCCAATCAACGCGGCGGTTGTTCGCGTAGACGACGGTCACGACGGCCTCGTCGGTGACGACAAAAGGTGCCGGAATGTACTGGGACAGCTGATCCCGGTCGGTCACATACGACGTCGTGATCGCGGTGACATCGTGATACCAACCCGATGCGCGGGGGTCGAACTGTCGAGGGCCGAAATGCGCCGGCATCAGGTAGGAGCTCTTCGGGTCGAACGTGAACATGTCCTCATATTGCCCGACCGGCCAACGCAGCTCGTCATCCCGGGATACCCCGGTCCGCCTCGCCGGCAGCACGCTGTCTGCGACAGACAGTTCTCAGGCGCCCCATCGGAGCCCGCCGGCACAGGCTCCGCAAAGACATGCGTTCTGCGGCGCCCGTTCAGCCGCGAGAGTCGCACACGTCATCATCGCCGAAGCGCTGCAGTCCGACCCCAGTGCGGCGCTCAGCATTTACGGAGCCGCAACGGACCAAGACCCGTCCATGAAACTGGCAGAGGAGACAGCTCCGAATGCGTCCAGAATCCAGCGCCCGATCCGCACGAACTGGAGCGGGTCGGACCGATCCGAAGTGCCGTTCGCGAGCGGAGTCGACTGCCCTCGAACGGCGTGATTATCGAGCGGGGCAAAGCACTTGTCGGCTTGATCAGGTGTCAGCGGAAGATGTCGAGGGGGAAGTGCAGTGACACGAGCCAGTTGGGTGCGTCCACGATCTCGCTGATGCGCAGGTTGGCCGCGGTACTGCACAACAGGTACGCGTCGGCTGGTTCGAGCCCGCGATTGGCCCCGAGCCACTCGATCATGTAGCGGGTCGCAGTGCGGGCATTCTCGTAGAGGTCCGGGCCGTGAGCAGTCGTGATGTGTACTTCTGAGTCCGACAGTGCGGGTCTGGTCCTTCGCCGGGCCTGGAACTCGGCGACGTCGAGGTCGCGGCGCACCGACAACCGGATGGTCGCCGTCATGGGCGACTCCACACCAGACCCGCACACCTCTCCGTCTCCTTGAGCGGAATGACAATCGCCGATCGAGAACAATGCACCGTCGGCGTGAATCGGGAGCCACGCAGTCGAGCCGGCCACGAGATCCCTCGTGTCGAGATTGCCACCGTTGGAGCGCGGTGGAAATGTGTCGAGGCGGCCGCTCTCGAGCGGGGCGACACCGATCACGCCGGGAAACGGCTCGGCGGGAACTTCGATTCCGTCCGCGAACCTGCAGATCGAACCCTCGAGCTCCCAGTGGTGAAGGTGTGCCGAGTCGAAGTCATCGGCCAACAACCCGAAGTCTGGAATGAGGCCACTCCAGCCCCAACCCTTGTGTTCCATCTTCAAGATGTCGATCTCGAGTGTGTCGCCTGGGCGTGCACCCTTGACGTAGATCGCCCCGCTCAGCGCGTGCGCGAGGCTCGGGTCGGCACGGGCGAAATCGTCGTCGGTCCAGGTCGGTGTGACCTGGCCGATCGGTTCTGCGCACTCGACCACCACCACGTCGCCCGACTCGATCTCCAATCGGACATCGACCTCGCGATCCCAATAGGCATGCGTCACTGTGTCGTCAAGGTGGTGTTCTGGCATCCCAGCCCCTCATGATGGTCGGCGTCCAAGCAGGTTCCGTCGATCGCCAGACTATTCAGATCCATCGGGGCGGCCGGACAGAGCAGATGCCGTCTCGGTGACCGTGGCAGCTGTTCTCCTGCAGGGTCCAGCTCAGTTGGACCCTGGTTCTGAGCCAGGTGAGATGCGGCTCGATGCCGTCAGTGGCACGAACCTTCCCAGCTCGCCGGATCGTGACCGGTTCATGGAGTGTCCCAAGCCGCCTATACGCGGATGGTCTTCCGGTCTTCGAAGTGCTGACCGACTGCGATCAGAACAACTCGGCGCCAATCTCGATCGGCGACCGTCACTACGAGCCGCTCTCCGAGCCCGCAGATCTCGCGAGCACAGAACTCCGTCGTGAATCTCACTACGACCACCCGGGAACGGCCCGCATGAGACCTGCGTGGGTTCGTGGTGGGGCCAGCGCGCGAGTGCGACTCTGTGGCGGGCCGGGTCGCGTCGTCGGTGGCGCGTGCTCGACCGTCCGTCGAGGTGTGCGATTCTTTGACCATGGGCAGAACGATCTGGGCGAACGGAATGGTCTTCGACGGCACAGGCGCAGACGCCTCTGTTGCCGACATCGCGGTGGAGGAAGGTCGCATCGTCGACATCGGTGTGGGGCTGGACGGCGACGAGTCGGTCGATCTCTCGGGTCATCTCGTCACGCCGGGTCTGTTCGACTGCCATGTGCACTTCATGGTCGATGGGGACTTCTCTCCGACGACCTACGGCGAGACACCGTTCTCGATGCGCTTCTACCTCGCGGCGGAGCGCATGCGGCGCACGCTCGCCACGGGTATCACGACAGTTCGTGAGGCGGGCGGGTCCGATCTGGGTGTGAAGGAAGCGCAGGAGAAGGGCCTGATCGAAGGGCCGCGGATGCAGATCTCGATCACGATGCTGTCGCAGACAGGCGGGCACGGCGACGGTTGGCATGTCTGTGGTGCTCACATGCCGATGGAATTGGACCCCTATCCGGGCGTGCCGGACAATGTCGTCGACGGGCCCGATGAGATGCGCCGCAAGGTGCGTGAGTTGGTGCGAGCCGGCGCCGATGTGATCAAGGTGGCCACATCCGGTGGCGTGCTGTCCTCTCGTAGCGATCCTCAGCATGCTCATTTCAAGGCTGATGAACTCGACGTGTTGGTGGCGGAGGCCACCGGTGCCGGCCGATTCGTGATGGCGCATGCTCAGGCGACCAATGGCATCAAGAACGCGATCCGTGCCGGTATCCGCTCGATCGAACACGGCATCTACCTCGACGACGAGGCGATCCAGATGATGCTCGACGCCGGTACGTATCTCGTTCCCACCCTCGTTGCGCCACTCGGTGTGCTCGACGCCGCCGACCAGGGCATCGACTTGCCGCAGGTGATCATCGACAAGGCGCGGGCCGCGGTCGATGTGCATCAAGAGTCGTTCCGACGAGCGGTCGAGGCGGGGGTCACGATCGCCATGGGCACCGACTCCGGTGTGATGCCCCATGGCAACAACCTGCGCGAGCTGCAACTCATGGCTGATCTCGGCATGTCGCCGACTGCCGTGCTCGAGTCCACGACTCGTATCGCCTCGGAACTGATGGGGGTGGATTCGACACTCGGCACGATCGAGGTCGGCAAGATCGCCGACCTCGTCGCCTTCACTGGCACCGACGTCGACGTCACCGACCTCAAACCCCGCGTTGCCCGCGTCGTCCAAGCCGGCCAAGAAATCGCCCTCTGACACCATCGGAACGACGCTCGAACTCGCACAATTCGGCACGCCGAATCGCGGGAACCGCGCGCACCCGGCCACTCGACTTCGGCCCTACTGGGGTGCACGATATTCGCGGTGCCACACGGCCTCAGACCCACGCGCTATCCGGCAATATGGGGGTAATCGGGTGCTCCATAACGTGCTGCCGGTCGAGGTCTCGGGTGCTGTCCCTCAGGTTGGGCCGGGGTTCTTACATACGGCGCCGCATCGTGATGTGAGGGCGCACCTTCATACGGTTACTCTCAGGGTTGCTCTCAAAAGGGCTGTGCTGGACACCACTAACGCTCTGACCTGGTACTTCGTGTGGCACAGCGGATTCCCGTCCACCTCCGCCAACACGTCCACGGGCGTCCACCACAAACTGCAGAAATCGCTCTGACCAGGGCATTTGTACGGAACCGTCGGTGGGCGTTCGTGGATGTTCGTGGAGCGTTACTCTCAGGGTTGCTTTCAACCCGGTGGTCTGAGAGCAACGCGACGGGGGGCGGTCGGCCCACGAGCCCACGGCGCCTGGCAGAGCGACACGAACACGTAGTGCGAGACCGCCGAGAGGATTTACGGCAAGCACCTATCGGGTACAGTCACCAGAAACCGCAATACAACTGAGAGACGCCTGGTTCGGGCTGGACGACCACGATTGGTTGTCGCCCGTTCGGGCTCGACGCCTCCCACACAGAGGAGGAACGTCTTGACCGCACTCTCATCGTACACCCCCAACAAGCCGCAGCCTGACAGATGCCGACCGACGCTGACGATGACACGGCGATGACTCAAGCGAACCACGCCGATCATGCGCCGGCGCCCGGTGACGCACCACTCGACAGGGCACAGGTCGGGCACGATCACTCCGCAATGAACGCAGGCCCCTCGCCCGACGCGCACATGGGCCATGGGCATGGGGATCATGCGGCGATGTTTCGCCGCAAGTTCTGGATCAGCCTGATCCTCACCATCCCGGCCGTGTTGTACAGCTCGATGATCCAGGAGTGGCTGCATTACACGGCTCCGGCATTCACCGGGCACACCTTCGTCGCCCCGCTGTTCGGGACACTTACGTTCATGTGGGGCGGACCGGTGTTCCTGCGTGGCGGGTGGAGCGAACTGCGCGACCGCAAGCCCGGGATGATGCTGCTGATCTCGATGGGCCTGCTGGTCGCGTTCGGGGCCTCGGCGGCCACCCTGTTCCATCTGATCGACGTCGAGTTGTGGTTCGAGCTCGCCACGCTGGTCACCATCATGCTGCTCGGCCACTGGCTCGAGATGCGCGCCATCGGCCAGGCTCACGGCGCGCTCGCCGCGCTGGCCGAACTGCTGCCCGACGAAGCGGAACGTGTCGACGGCGACAACGTCGCCACGGTGCACATCGACGACTTGCGAATCGACGACATCGTTCTGGTCCGACCGGGCGGACGGATCCCAGCAGACGGTGAGATTGTCGACGGCGCCGCCGAGATCGACGAAGCCATGATCACCGGCGAATCACGACCGGTCCCGCGTACGGTCGGCGACCGGGTCATCGCCGGGTCCGTGGCGAGCGATTCTTCGATCCGGGTTCGGGTCACCGCGATCGGGGCCGACACCGCGCTCGCCGGGATCCAACGACTCGTCCAAGAAGCGCAAGAGTCGCAATCCCGGGCACAAGCCCTCGCCGACCGGTTCGCCGGGCTGCTGTTCTACGTCGCCGTCGCATCGGCCGCGCTCACGTTCGCGGTCTGGATGATCCTCGGTGACACCAACGCCGCGGTGGAACGGACCGTGACCGTGCTGGTGATCGCCTGCCCGCACGCACTCGGGCTGGCCATCCCACTCACCATTGCCGTGTCGACCAGCATCTCGGCCTCGGCCGGGATCCTCGTCAAGAGCCGCATGGCGCTCGAACGGATGCGCACCATCGACACCGTCATGTTCGACAAGACCGGCACGCTGACCACCGGACACCACACCGTCACCGACATCCACGCGGTTGGCCTCGACCGCGCTGCTCTGCTGTCGCTCGCGCGAGCCGTCGAAGGCGACAGCGAGCACCCACTCGCCCGGGCAATCGTCGATCTCGCTGACCATGAGAACGCGCCGGCAGCGACTGCGACCGACTTCGTGAACCTCGCCGGACGCGGCGTCGAAGCAACCATCGACGGCACCCACGTCGCGGTCGGCGGACCAGCACTCCTCACCGAGAAGGACGTGACCGAACCACCAGATGTCGTGGCCGTCACCACAACGTGGCGGGCACGAGGCGCCGCCGTGCTCCACGTCATCCGCGACGGCACCATCGTCGGCGCGATCGCGCTCGAGGACGAGATCCGACCCGAATCACGAACGGCGATCGACGAGCTGCGCCGCCTCGGCATCCGCACCGTGATGATCACCGGCGACGCCCAACAAGTCGCCGACTCCGTCGGCACCCAACTCGGCGTCGACGAAGTGCTCGCCCAAGTACTCCCCGAGGACAAGGACCAAGCGGTCGCAGAGCTCCAAGGCCGCGGGCTCAAAGTCGCCATGGTCGGTGACGGTGTCAACGACGCCCCGGCACTCGCCCGCGCCGACGTAGGCGTCGCCATCGGCGCCGGCACCGACGTCGCCATCGAGGCAGCCGGTGTCGTGCTCGCCTCCTCCGACCCCCGAAAGGTGCTGGGCATCATCCGCCTCTCGCGCGCCAGCTACCACAAAATGATCCAGAACCTGGCCTGGGGCGCCGGCTACAACCTCATCGCCATCCCCGCCGCCGCCGGAGTGTTCACGTTCGCCGGCATCACCCTCTCGCCAGCCGTCGGCGCGATCCTGATGAGCATCTCCACCATCGTCGTCGCTGCGAACGCCCAACTTCTCCGCCGAATCGACCTCACACCGCCCGCACTCCCCGCGACAACAACGGCTCCAGCCTCTACCACGGTGTGAGAATCCACGGGAACTGACTTGGTCGTCGTTTACGATCGCCGCTCGACGCAGCGCAATGAGATCGTAAGGCTGCCACCAGCTCGTGGAACCGCATTACCCACCGATTCGACGGCCGTGGTTCCGTCAGAGCATCCGCACCGACATACATGATCACTCCTCTCGTGGCGAAACCTCGTGCCGCGTCTGCGAGATCATCATCTCGTGCCCATCTCGCTGTCGCAAGAGACCGACGTAACTCCCCGTATCATGGTCATCGTCCGTCACCGTGCTCCTCTTGCGCTGACGACACGTTTGAGACGACAGGGGTCCACGACGATGAACGACGAGCAACAATCTGGGGTCGGGGTCTTTCGTGGCCTGTTGGCGGTTCTGCGCGGAACAGCCCACGCACTCGCCACGCTGCTCAGCCTCTTGGGACGCGGCCTGGCCGCGGTCACACGTCGCTCACGGCGCAAGACGGGTGACGGAAGTCCGCAGGATTGACGCGTGGTTACCCCGACGAGATCACGCTGACCACGCCTGATCCTGCACGGTGTCGGCACAATCTCGTGCGCTGTGCGAACGGCAAGCGGACGAGGTGCCCACAGTATTGCTATCCCAAAGGCCGAAGCGGTTGCTCGCCCAGCTCGCCGACCCGGTCTTCATCCGGTGCAACGACATGGTCGAGCGTGTGCTCGCGCCAGCGACCATGCTTGTTTCGAGTGTCGTGGTGAACAATGGACTGGATGGCTGGATCGAGTGACGTGAACATGGTTCGGCCCGAGGCATCCGAAGGGACGATCGGGTTCCTCGGAGCCGTGTCGGTCGGAATCGGGGGCACGGACCCTGGTCGCGTGTTGATCCCCGCCAGAAGGCTCGACGTGTTCCGTGCCCGTTCGTCGCACCCGCATCGACGAGTAGGTCGCGCGACGCTCACCCCGTCGGAGCTGCCGGCGAGCCTCGCCGACGGCTCGACCCGATCCGCCCGATCGACCTGGGTTGTCCATGATGATGGGGTCCCACGTCCACTTCGACGCGATCGAGCCTCAGCCTGCCGATGCCGCACTTCCGAACTGTCGTGACCGATCCGCTCGGGTCGGAATGCCGCGATCGTTCGTCGACGCGGGCTGAAGGAGCCATCCCAATGTGGCGCCCCGTCGCATTGGGATCAGGCTCGCCACCGTCGAGGCACCGGCGATGACCTCAGCGGAGAGACCCGGAGCACATCACCTGCAGTTGTTGGCGGTCAGGGTGATTCGTTCTGACGGATGGTCGCGTCAGCGTCGCGTCCATCGATGCGACCGAACGTGCTGTTCAGCAGGCTCTGCATCTTTCGCGTCGCGCCGACGACGGCTAGCTCAACAGTATCCGCGAAGTCGGTGACCACGACGGGCTGCATACCCAGTGGGCGCGCCTCGAGCATGCATCGCTTGTCGGCACCGCTGCCGTCCTTCTCGCCACTTTCGTCACCGAGATGCACCTCGACGCGTGTCAGTCGATCCTCGAAGCGTTCGAGCGCAGACCGCACTTCGCCTTCGACCATCAAGTCGAGCGTCCCGCTGCCCTCGACATTGTGATCCGTGTTGACTTGGATCTTCATGATCAGTCCTCTGGGTTGATTCGCGGGCCACCAAACTGAGCGTCCGGGCTGGGCCATACCGAACGGAAACTACAGAGCTCACGTCGCCCGTCCCGGCTCATCGGGTTCACGACGTTCTGTTGGTCGAGCGCGCTCATACCGAAGCTACTCGCTCAGCACACAGAGCAGCCAGCCGGCAGATGGCGCACGTGTGCGCGTATCCGCTCGGAGCACGCGGCGGCGCAGTGTTAGATGACGTCCACACCGACGCGATCAGCGTAAGCGGCAAGCGCCTCGATGTCGGCTCGGTCCCCGGTGAGGACCGTGCCGCCTGGTTCGGCGATCGCCACCACGAGCGCATCGACGGCCGAGCCGGTGTGGGCAAGTCGGCGGAGCTCGGCTGCTCGGCGGGCGACGCCCACGCTGACGTTCGATTCGATGATGCACGTCTTCAGGAACCGGTGGGTGTTGGCATCGCGACCGGCATCACCGTGTAGTGACTCGACGAGCACCATCGTCGGTACGAGCGGTGGCCACAACTCGTGCCCCGTCAAGGCTCGGACGAGCGAGACGGAGGTCTTCGTGCGCGCTGCGAGGCGCGAGAGTCCGCTGCTGTCGAGAACGAGCACGTTCAGCTGACTCGATCGAGTGACCGGTCGCGGATGCGGCGTGCGATGGCGTCGGCCTGCGATTGCTGTCGCGTGCTCGGTTCTCCCGCCTCTGCCACGAGCTCTTCGAGGTACAGGGCTGTCTCGTCGAGCGCATCCTGGCGTTCGAGCTCGGCCCGCAATGCAATCTGGAGGAGTTCGGATGCCGGCAGACCGCGCCGCTTCAACTCGTCGTGGAGGTCGTCGGGGAGGTACACCTGGAGTCGCGGCATACGCCTAACTATACGCATATCTGTGGTAGCGGACAGCCGCAGATCCACCCAGGGGGCATGGTCAGCTGACCACCGCCAGCATTCTCCGTCCGGGTGCGGATCGCTCGGGTTTCGGCGACGTGGCCATAGTGTTGGTGATTCGCCTCGACGGAGGTGCCCGGATCTCGCCCGTGTTCCGCGAACGGGACGGCCGCTAGGTGAACGGCTCTGGCTCGACCACCACGATCGCCGACCCTTGGCTGTCTGCGGCAGATCGATGGATGGTCCAGCCGATACTGACGTCGTAGGCGCCGCCGGTGGTCGCCAGCGCCGGCGCCTTCAGGTGCGCAGCTTGTGCGGGCAGCACCTCCAGTGCAGCCTCCATCAGTTCGTGCCGCCACGGCGTCGATGCGCCCGCGCCGCGGCTTCTGAAACTGAAGATGTCGACCGAGGTCGGCGGTGCGTCGGCGGGAGTCTGGAAACGCCACCAGTAGCCAAGCCCCGTGCCGGCACTCGGCACCAATCGAACGTTCACGGGTTGTGTGGGCGACTGTGGCCGACGCTCGCGGCGATCTGTGTTGCGAGGCGGCAAGTAGATGAGGAAGGTCACCAACGCTGCCAGCAACAGGGCGAGCCCGGCCAACACCATCGACAGCATGTCTCCGTTCGTCATCGTCCGCCATTCTGGCCGCTGCGAGTCGCGCAGTGGCGTGACGGTGCGATCGGAGGCTTGGTCGACAGTGCACGCGATGATCAGAAGAAGGTGCCGCAGTGGGGGTATGGACGACTGGCGAACAGCGCGTCGGCCGCCGCGATCGCCCCGGCGTTCGCGACCTGGACGGCGCCGGTTCCTGCAAGCGCCGCCCACGATGGTCCACCGAGATAGGCGGCCGCGATCGTCTCTATCCCGACCGTCAGGTCGGGTGCGTCGTCGCTTCGTTCGGCGCCGCCGCCGCCGATCCGCCACCTGGCGTTGTTGGCTGGCACCACGGGGTCGCTGACCTCGATCACGACCGACCCTGAGACCTGGTTGTAAGTTCGTCCTTGGAGCGCAGCGTCAGCATCGATCAGGCGCAGCCACTGCTCGTCTTGCATCGAGGTTTGTTGGTACCCGCGGCGGTCGCGGGCGGCAAACCGAACCAGGTCGTCGACTGGCCGTCCAACGGCCTGCCAGCGGGTAACCAGGTCGATGTCGAACAGGTATTGCCACAACGCCAACTCGACGGCATCGGTGGCACCGAACAGCTCGTGGACGTCGCCCCATCCGGTCGAGCCAGCGTTCATACCGTCGCTCCACCTGAGGTTGTAATGCGCGTAGCCGTCAGCTTGACCGACGGTGTCGAGATGGACAACGACGAACGATGGTTCGCTGCGCTCGGTCGCTGGGCGGAACAAGCGGGTTACCCACGGCAGCGGCCGGGTCACGATGCCGGGCCGGCGGTGTGCGACGCGTTCGTATAGCGGGGCGACGACATCGACGATCTCACCGGAATCGAGGATTCGGAACGAGCCAGCGCCGGTTGCGCCGTTCAGCGGGCGAACCTTGCCCGGATCTATCGTGGCCCCGCAATAGTCGCCGGCGACACCGAACCCGTAGCGGCCATAGATCGTGGCCTCGCTGGCGCGCAGGCTCATCAGCGTTAGGTTGCGTTGCCCGGCGTCGTCGATCAAGGCCTGCATGAGGCCGGTGCCAACACCGCGACGGCGGTGTGTCGGTAGCACGCCAACTCGGGTAACCGCACTGGTCGAGAGGCGTGCGCCTCCGGGAACGGTCGTGTCGACAATGTCGTGCGACCCGTGTCCGACACACGTGACGCCATCCCATGCCGAAAACGATGGCGCGTTCTGCCAGCTCGGCAGGCTGAGCTGCCACCGTTCGTCGCTGGGGGGAGGGTTCATCAAGGCGACACTGAAGGCGTTCGCCGCTATCCGAAACTCGTGCGGCTCGGTGGCGCGGACGACGATCGTCATGTGAGTTCCTTGCGGTACTCGACCTCTGGAACCGAGACCGCGCAGTAGTCGTCGAACTCGGCCCCGAGCCCGGTCCGCTCCCAGCCCTGCTTTTCGTAGAACCGCCGCCCCCGCGGATTGTCCTTGAGCACCCACAACACCGCCACGTTGAATCCCTCGGCCTGCAGCCGCGTTTCGGTGTGGCACATCAGGCTTGTTGCGAGCCCACTGCCCCACACCTCCGGGAGCAGGTAGAACGCCCACAACTCACCACGGCCGGTAAAGCCGCGGGCCCGTTCGCGCTCGGGGCCGAAGGACGAGAACCCGACCACCTGTTCTGGATCCCCGTCGTTGCCGGGCCGCACGGCGACCACCAGCCGATGGCCAGGTGCGAAACGCCATCCATTCCAAAAATTGCGGCGGGTCGATTCGAACTCGTCGGCGTACAGTACCGATCTGGGAAACACGTGGGCGTAACCGGCCCGCCAGGATGCGACCTGCACATCTGTGATGCCATCTGCATCGTCACGCCCGGCCGCTCTGATCTCGAACGTCATGTGCCCAGTGTGTCATCCGCGACAATGCAGACGCGAGAACGGTCGGCGGCTTGGGTCGCCCAGCACCGGGCCGGAACGTCGGCGGTGGGATCAGACGGCGAGCAGGTCGCGGGCGCCGGTATCGCTGGAGGGGTGACGCAGCTTGCTCATCGCGCGGGCCTCGATCTGACGGATCCGCTCGCGGGTGAGATTGAAGTGCTCGCCGACCTCTTCGAGCGTGCGTGGCTCGCCGCGGTCGAGACCGAAGCGGAGCTTGAGGATCTCGCGTTCGCGCTCGTCGAGCGGCGCCAGCAGGCGGGAGATTTCGTCGGGCAGCAGAGCCGTAGCGGCAACCTCGAATGGCGACTCGGCCGAACGATCTTCGACCACATCGCCGAGCTCGGCGTCTCCGTCTTCGCGCAGCGGCTCAGAGAGCGACAGCGGCTCGGCAGCGAAGCGCAGCGCCTCGGTGACCTTGTCTTCGGGCATCTCGACTTCCTTGGCCAACTCGGACAAGGTTGCCGGGCGACCGAACTTGAGCTCGAGCCGGGAACGCGCCTTCTGTAAGCGGGCGAGGGTGTCGCCGGCATGCACCGGAAGTCGGATCGTGCGCCCGGTGTTGGCGATGCCGCGCGTGATCGCTTGGCGGATCCACCATGTGGCATAGGTCGAGAATTTGAAGCCCTTGCGCCAGTCGAATTTTTCGACGGCGTGCATCAGGCCAAGGTTGCCCTCCTGGACGAGATCGAGCAGAGGCAAACCAGACGCCTGGTACTTCTTGGCGATCGACACCACGAGACGCAGGTTGGATTGCACGAACTGGCGTTCGGCCTCTTCGCCCTTGCGGGCGATGCGGCGCAGTTCGCGTTTCTTGGCGGGAGTGACCGCCTTGCCGCCGGCGTCAAGGGTTTCGATGGCCTCTTTGCCCGCCTCGATCGCTTTGGCCAGACGTACCTCATCATCCTTGGTCAGCAGCGTGTATTGACCGATGTCGGTCAGATACAGGCGAACAAGGTCTTCGTCGTCACGGTCGACGCGATCTTTTGCCACATTCGCTCCTCAGGTTATGGGGATCTGGGTCACGCCCGAAGGCGATCCTGGCACTTCCCGCACGTATGGTGGACTGCTCACGACCTGGGGAAACCAGGAAGTGCCGGCCGTGAGATCCACCAATCGCCCGAAACGTTGGGGTTACCATACCGACGCTGTTGGGCCGCCCAACCAGCGTGAGCAGTTTCACAAGCAGATAGCTCTGTTCAGCATGGAGAGCTGCCGACCATCTGAAATGGAGATGGAACGCGGATGTCGCGGCGGACCGCCGCGACACCTGCCGATTGGCCCACCGGTAGGATTTGGCGAACTCGCCCGACAGACGTCGGGCCTTGGTTCTCGAAGGAGTCATCGATGTCTAATCCCGTTTTGAACGAGCGGAGATTGCATGCCGCCGGCAACACTTGGGCGCCGCCCGAGCCCAGCACCGATCATTTCCCGCCCGTCACCGATGGGCAGGTCAGCTCATGGCAATCACAGGTCATGACCGTCAACGGCGTCATCTCGGCGACCGCCACATTGTTCGTGCTGCTACTGGCCAGCGCAGCCGTTGGATGGATCGCCACCGGTGAGCCGACGGAGGTTCTCTCCAACGACGGATCGATCGGCTATAGCTACTCGATTCCGCCGCTGGCGTGGGGCGGTCTGATCCTGGGTATCGGCCTGACATTCCTCTTGATGTTCAAGCCCCATCTCGCCCGGTTCATCGCACCGATCTACGCCCTTGCGGAGGGGTTCTTCGTGGGCGCTATCTCGCGGATGTATGAGACCTACTACGACGGCATCGTCGTGCAGGCCGCAGGTGCGACGATCGCGGTGTTTGCCGTGATGCTCGTGCTGTACCGCACCCGCATCATCAAGGTCACCGAACGTTTCCGCAAGATCGTGGTGACGGCCACGATTGGGGTGATGCTGTTCTACGGGGTGTCGATGCTGATCCGACTCGTCGCCGGTGCTGATTCGGTCAGCTTCCTGTCGAGCCCTAGCCTGCTCGGAATCGCTTTCAGCGTGTTTGTGGCGGGCCTGGCGGCATTCAACTTGGCACTCGATTTTGACTTCATCGAACGCGGCGTCAAACAGGGCCTCGACAAGAAGTTTGAGTGGTATGCGGCGTTCGGTCTGCTCGTCACGATCATCTGGCTGTATCTCGAGATCCTCCGCCTGCTGTCCAAGCTGCGCCAGCGGTGACCCGCAAGCCACTCGCCGAGACGATCGCCACGGCCGCTGCCGGTGCGGCGCTGGCGGGTGGCCTCGGCTCGTTACTGGGCGTGGCGTTGCCTGCTGCCGTAGTGGGTGGTTTGAACGGGGCGATCTCGGGGCGCCGACGAATCTACGACTGGGGCTCGACCAAAGGCGTAGCTGCGTTCGCGATCGACTCGACATGGTCGCTGACCACCACGACCGCCGGGCTGATGGCGCACGGAGTGGCCGCGCTGCGCGGCGACCCCCGCTACTCGCCAGAGCTCAGCGAACGTAAGAACCGCCACGTCTATGGGCGCGGGTTTCAGCCCCGAAAGGGGTTCGCGATCACGCTCGGCAACGTGGTCAACGGCGCCGGTGATGTCAGCCACCCAAGGCGGGCCAAGCTCGTCACTGACCACGAGGACGTTCACGTTTGGCAAGCCCGGTGGTTCGGCCCGAGCTACCCCGTCCTGTACGTCGGGTGGATGATTGGCGGGGGCGTAGCGGGTGTTTTGGTGTGGGCGACAGCGCGCCGCGACCAGCCGCTGACGAAGGTCGTCGAATCGTGTGCCTACTACCTGAACCCGTTCGAATGGTGGGCCTACAGCCGCGACGACCACTGGCCGCCACATGGCAAGGTCGACCAGCTCGGCTGGAAGCGACCCGCCGTGCGCAGCTTCGCCAGCTTCCGCTGAGTTGTGAGTTGTGCCAGGGGATTCAGCGGATAGGTCGCTTCGCTCCTTTTCATTCCGCACGAATCCCCCGTCACGATTGGTCGCAGTTCGCCTATCGGCTCACGCTCCAGGCACAACTCCCAACGGTTCAGTGATGCGGGTTCAGATGTAATAGCCGCTGATGTCGATGATGGCGTCGAATCCACCGCCGGGTCCGGCGATGATTCGCACCTGACGGCTGCTATCGACTTTCGTCACGCTGGCGTTGGCGATCGAAATGCCGGCCCCCGACCAGTTCAGGGCGGAGACATCCGTCGATGTCACGTCGCCGGGAACAACGGCCAGGAAGTTCTCGCCGCCGGTGTTGGTTCCGGTTACGTTGAAGGCAACCGCGATCGCCCCGACCGGCACAGCGTTTGCTGAGGTGACGGCACCCGTGTTCTTGTGGCGTCCGTCCTTCACACTGATGACGCGAGACTGCGATGCTGCGAAGCCGCCAGGGGTCGGGAAGGCGGGATTGCGAGAGTCGAAGACTCGCACCGGCGAAATCGGGTGGAAGGCGCCGGCAGCCGCTGGTCCAGCGAGTCGTTGCCACTTGTTGGTGGCGTAGCAATACCACAGGTTGCCAGTGGCGTCGCGGGCGATCGTGCCGATCGTGCCGGTGTCGGTGGGGGAGCCTGCATTTCCGCTCTTCGTCAGTCCGACTCGTCCGTTACCGTTGGCGAGCAGGTCGTAGGAGGTACCCGATCCGGTGACGCCGGCCCCATTGTCGGAGGTACCGAACACGCCGGTGCCGCCTATGGTGTCGCCCAAGTGTTCGCCGTAGACGCCGACGCCGCTGCTTCCACCGCTGAGGCCGTACACACCCCGGCCGGCACTGCCCGACGCTTCGCCATACACACCCGTGCCGTCGCTGCCGGACGCCTCGCCTCTCACTCCGGATTTGTTGGCAGCAGACGAGGCGCCCCGAATGCTGGACGTGTTCCCATCTAAAGAAGTTCCATCCACCACGTAGAAACTGGATCCACCCGACAGGCGGGTCGTGGCTGTTCCGGAGTTGATTTGACCAATCACCATGCTGAGGCCGTTGGCTGCTTCGACCGACTTGGAGGAAGCAAAACCGGCAACGGCGACCACCGCCGCGGCGGCACCGGCCTTGGTGAACAGTTCGCGCCTCCCGGTTGAACTGGTCGTCACCTCGTCGACCTGGTCGTTCTGCTCTGACATGGTGATTCCTCCTGTCGGGCCGCCAGACAATCACACCAAAGGGGACCGGTGCTGACGACAGATTCGTATGCGATACTACGGCATCGTGGAGAGCGAAACGAGAATCCTGGGGCTCGAACTGATCGTGGCTGATATCGAGCGGGCGACAGCGTTGTTCACCGAGGTGCTCGGATTCGAGTTGTACGAACGGGGCCGATTCGATCTGTTCGCAGGCGAGATGGCCGTTGTCACGGATGGTGCGATAGCGATCACCTTGCTGCAACCCACGACCGATGGTGATCGGCCGGTCCTGCCCGATCGCTCACCCCGGCTATCTCAGATCATCCTCGCCGCGCCGTCGGCCGCGTCCGAGAAGAACGGCGTACTGCTCGAGTCGGGCCTGTCGATCACACCGACTCCCAGCGGATTCTACTTGACGCCCGAGTCCGTGGCTGGCGCGCTCGGGATCGAAACCGCGATCGTGGTCGTGTCGAACGACACCGAAGCCGACGAGTGAGCGACCTTCCGGTACTTCCCCCGCTCGACCCAGAGCAGATCGCGACCTGGTTCGAGACCCACGGCCGATTCTTCGAGCAGGATGCCGCCGCGTCGCCGCCCGCACGTGCCGCGGCGCGCCGGCTGCTTCGCCGCCAGTTGGTGGAAGGTCTTGCCAACGTGCAACCGGTGCTCGCCGATATCGACCATCCGCTGCTGTTCCCACCCCCGCGGCGCTTCCTCACCCGCATCCTCGAACAGCGACTAGCGGGAGCCGAGGCGGCCTTCCGGCACCTCGATGTTGCAGCCACGATGAGCCGGATGGAAGCGGGGCCGCCGGTCATCTCGAGTTCCATGCCGCATGTGCTCAACGCCCTATTGTCGGGCCCCGTCACCGAAAGGGAGACGAACCCAGGGCTGCTTCGAATGTCGTCGACGCGCTGGATGCCTGATGCCAACGCGTTCGAGCACCCCGACCCGTCGAGTGTGCCTGATCTCGTCGACGGAGCGATCGATATCGCCGTTCGGGCGCCGGTGCCGGCAATTGCTCGTGCCGGCTGGTTGGCGTTCGTGATGATGACGGTGCACCCATTCGTGGACGGCAACGGCAGGACCGCCCGGGCGTTGTTTGTCGCGTTGGGAAGCGCCGACACCCCAGCTGGGCTCGATTGGGGCGTACTGGAGCAGTGGGGACTCGCTCGTGACGCCTACGTGCGGGCGCTTCAGGCGGGGCAGAAGGCCGAGCGCTACGGCGGCGCTGACGTCGACCCTGGCCCGTTCATGGAGTTCGCTGCGGAGACCTCGATCCGAGGTGCCCAGGTAAGCGCCGCCCGAGTGGGCTTGCTGGGTGAGGTCGCAGACAATTTCAATGGTGATCCCAGTGGGGTCGAACTGCTCTTACGCGTCATGATCGATCGTTTCGTGAGACTAGACATGGTCCTCGATGAGGCCGACGACCCGAACCAGGCGATGGCCCTCATCGAGGCGCTAGTTGCCGAGGATCATCTGCGATTCGGGCAGCCCCCGATCGGGCAGTTGTGGTCGACGGGTACCGGCCGCGGCCTTGTGCTCGGAGCCCGTTCAGCGGCGATCGCCGATCAGCTCCGGCACGCCCGATACGCGGACGTCTGATGAGTTGCGTCGGACACAACTCGGACGCCTGGGAGCTGATCGAGTGGCGGGGTTTGCTCGAACGAGTCGTCTAGGTTGCTGAGCCGCGGGTGATCCGGTTGCGCAGATCAGCGAGATCGGTGGCGACCAACTTGATCGTGCGGGCCGTACTCGGATCGAGCAACACGTCGATTCGCGCCCTCGTGGCACCAAGATCGGCCAGCAATTGGTCGAGCGTTTCGCCATATTCGGTCGCGCGCTCGGAGGCTCCAACCGAGGGCGCCGAAGGGGCGGCGAC
>CALFRK010000084.1 GCA_937919625.1 uncultured Ilumatobacter sp. | reverse complement strand
TCTCAAAGATCCGCGCACCGCCGATATCCCTGTTGTGATCGTCTCTGCTGATGCCTCCGACGGCCAGATTCAAAGCTTCCGCCAGGCAGGCGCCCACGATTACCTGACCAAACCCTTCGACATCCACCGACTACTCGCGATCGTCGACGAACACCTCACCCCGTCAGGCCCTGATTGACAGCTCGTCGGCACCAGCAAACAAGCCGCCCGCTGGCAGCTGGGTTGTCGCCCGTGCGGCCCAGCGGCGTAGCCCGGCGGTCCGCCAGAGTCGACCCGCACAGTGCGGCTCGACTCGGGTGCTCGGTGAGCACCCGTTGCGCCGTCCGGTCAACTCGGTGGACCCTTGCGTAACTCGTCGAGGTCCATCCGGTAGGCGGTCAACAACCATGTTGCCCCGACCTCAGCCGCGAGCGAACGGTATTCGGGGTCGTCACGCTCCTGGCGGGGCAGCACGACCTCACCGAGCTCGTCTGCCACCTCCCGATACAACGCCATGAGGTCGCGCAGCTCACCATCGATCGTGCCGTTCGACGTCTGGCCCTCGGGGCCGACCTCACCTTCGAGCAAGGCGGGCCAATACGGCATCGTCCCGTCCCAGCGACCAGCGCGACGGAATGGCCGCTCGTTCGGCCACCAGCCTGCGATCACCGTCGGAATCCGAGGCTCCTGGCGAGGTACGACCGGCAGCGTGACGTCGTCGAGCTGAAAGAATTCTCCCACGAACGTGACCGGCTCGCCTGACCAGAGCAGCTTGATGACCTCGAGCGCCTCGTCGTAACGTCGTGCACGATCACCGGGTGAAGAGTCGTCCCCGAACCGGCTGAAGTCGGAGCCGACGCCGAGGCCGACGCCGAGCATCACCCGGCCATCCGACAACTGATCGAGCGACGCCGCTGCCAGTGCCAGCCGCCATGGCTGGTAGGTGGCGGGGGCCGAGATCCAGGTCCCAAGCGTGATCCGCTCGGTCCGGGTCGCGATCGCGCCGAGGGTCACCCACGGGTCAGTCGCACCGTCGGTGATCGAGTCGCTGACGAACACGCCGTCCCAGCCGGCCTGTTCCGCCACCACAGCGAACTCGACGACCTCCGACATGGTTCGCACCACCGGATAGTTCATAGCCCAAACGCCGTGCTTCACGAGCGCCCCCTCTCACCAGCGTTTCTAGCACGAATGTCACGAGCCTCAGCGCAGCCGTAGGTGGTGAATACGGGTGGCGACGTCGAGCGGCCTTGATGTCACCCGAGGTCTGCATCGAGCGAGGCGGTCTCGTCTCGCAGATCGAGGTGGAGTTGCGCTGACCCTGAAGCCCTGGGGTCGCCGTGCCGACGTCGTTGGCGCCGGCAAACAACGCCAACCGTGATCAGTGTCAATGGGGCTTGCTTCCCGGCGACTATGAGGTAGGGGGTTGCTGGCCGGGGCGAACCAGGCCGGATTCGTAGGCGGTGACCACTGCCTGCACACGGTCGCGGACACCGAGCTTCATCAGCACACGGCTGACATGGGTTTTGATCGTCGTTTCCCCGAGGTAGAGCTCGGCGGCGATCTCCTGGTTGGAGAATCCGCGTGCGATCAGTTTCAGCACATCGGTCTCGCGCATGGTCAGGTCTGCCACACCTGGCGCCTCGGAATAGTCGCTCGAGCCCGATACGAACTCCTCGATCAGGCGGCGGGTGACCGACGGCGCCAACAACGCGTCGCCGGCCGCCAGGACGCGGACGGCAGCGATCAGATCGTCGGGCGGGGTGTCCTTGAGCAGGAACCCGCTAGCGCCTGCCCGGATCGCGTCGTAGACGTACTCGTCGATGTCGAATGTCGTCAACATCAGTACCCGAGTCCGGTTCTCGGGGTCGCTGGTGATCAGCCTGGTCGCAGCGATACCGTCGAGCTCGGGCATACGGATGTCCATCAATACGACGTCGGGTCGGTAGCGGCGGCACAACTCGACTGCCTCGCGCCCGTTTGATGCCTCGCATACAACATCGAAGTCGGGCTCCGAACCGAGGATCATCGAGAATCCGGTCCGGACCAATGCCTGATCGTCGACGACGCCGACCCGCAACATCAGATCACTCCGGCCGCGGTATCGAGCGGAATCGTGGCAGACACTCGAAACCCGCCACCTGGTCGCGGCCCAGCCTGCAATGTGCCGTGGAACAGCTCGATCCGCTCGCGCATCCCAATGATGCCGTGCCCCACCTGAGCTCGCAGTTCTTCGATCGTTGCGCCATGCCCGTCGTCGGTGATCTCGACACGGATCGCATTCGGGGCGTACGTGACCTTGACCATCGCGCGAACCGGCCGGCCTGCGTGTTTGATCACATTCGTCAGCGCTTCTTGCACGATGCGGTATCCGGTCATGTCGGCGCCAACGGCGCGTGATGGGCGCTCGCCTTTGACGATCAGTTCGGTCGGGACCCCGGAATCGATGCAATGGCGAACGACCTGGTCGAGGTCGTCCATTGTCGGCTGGGGTGTTAGCTCGATGCTGTGTTCCTCGCTTCGCAGCACGCCCAGCATGCGGCGCATCTCGGTGAGCGCCTCTCGGCCGGTGACCTGGATCTGTTCCAGCGCAACGGTTGCTCGCTCGGGCTGGCCAGCAACCAGCCGCTGGGCGGCACCGGCCTGCACCACCATCACGCTCATACCGTGGGCGACGATGTCGTGCAGATCGCGAGCGATCCGGCTACGTTCGTCGAGCACCGCCTGGCGCGTTGCCAGTTCGCGTTCGGTCTCGGCGCGGACGGCTCTGACCTCCAACTCAGCTAGCCGCTGCCGACGGTCATACACGATCTGACCGGCGATCGCGGTGGTGAGGTGGATGGCGACGATGCCGACTACAGCCGCCGCCGGTAGCTCTTCGGACGGCACGATCACACCGAGGACGGCGATCGTGGTGAGTAGCGCTACGGCCCCGCCGACCGTGCGCCAGACTCGCCGCCGGTCGTCGCCACCGTGGGCGGTGGCGGCATAGACAGCCAATATTGAGAAGGCCTCGAAGTTGGTCGGGTAGTCGGAGACCCAGAACGTGACCGTGAAAACCAGCACGGCAGCAAGGCAGCGCAGCGGGGCGGTTCGGCGCGTCGACAAGGCGACCACCTGTGCAGCGATCAGTGCGATGCCCCACAGATCCTGGGGACGCTGGCTTCCGGTCGCTTCGGCGCTGACGTAACCGATGGCTGACAGCGATCCGACCGACAATGCGAAGATGACGTCGGTGGCCAAGACGTGTGTCCTCGACCAGCTCGTCGCAGCAGACAGCGTTGAGGTAGCCGACTTCATCGTGAACCACAGTACCGGTCGGTCCCCGGCTCTTGCGTCGACCATCGGAACGATCGGGCATCATCCGACCGAACGATTCGGCGGCGACGGTTGGCAACATGATCGGTCGCTGCGACGATGTGAGCATGAGCCTTAGGGACGCCAACATCAATCGCCTTCGCGATGGCCTGTTTGACGTGTTGGTGATCGGCGCCGGAATCAACGGAGCGGTCTCTGCTGCCGCACTTGCCGGTCGGGGCGCCTCCGTTGCGATGATCGATCGGGGCGATTTCGGCAGCTTTACCAGCCAGGAATCGTCGAACCTCGTGTGGGGTGGCTTCAAGTATCTCGAGCACTACGAACTGCCGTTGGTGTTCGGGCTGTGCCGGTCGCGTAACCGCCTGATGAAGGCCTATCCCGACAACATCAAAGAGATCGGCTTCTTGGCGGCACTCGACCGCACGGCGCCGTACCGCCCGTGGTTCGCCGGGCTCGGTGCGGTCGGCTACTGGATGATCGGGTTGTTCGGAACCAAGCCACCCAAGGTGTTCGGTGTCGAGCGGGTAAAGCTAGAGGAACCGGCGATCAACTGCACAGAGATCCGGGGCGGTATCGAGTATCAAGATGCCTACCTTGTCGACAACGACTCGCGGTTCGTGTTCTCGTTTGTGCGCTCGGCGATCGAGGCCGGCGCCAGCGTCGCCAACTATGTCGAGTTGGTATCGGCGCAACGGGTCGCAGATAGGTGGGTCGCCCGCCTCCGCGATGTCGACAGCGGCGAGGAGTTCACTACCTCCGCTCGGGCGATCGTCAATGCCGGCGGGCCATTCGTCGACCAGATCAATGAGCAGTGGGGGCTCGAGAGTGAGAACCGAATCGTGTACTCGAAGGGTATTCATTTGGTGGTGCCGCGACTCACCACGAACCGGCACGATCGCGTGCTCGCCTTCTTCGACGACACGCAGCGGTTGTTCTACGTGATCCCGATGGGACGCCGCTCGGTGATCGGCACCACCGACACGCGTATCGATACACCGTTCACGGCTGTTGACAACGACGATCGAGAGTTCCTGCTGGCGCAGATCAACTCCCGGCTGGTGCTCGACAAACCGCTCACCGTCGACGACATCATTGCCGAACGCTCGGGAGTGCGACCCCTGGTCGTCAAGCGGCACGGCGACGACAAGAAGAACGTCGACTGGACATCGCTCAGTCGCAAGCACGAAATCGAACGTGACGACGATCTCAACGTGGTGACGATCTTCGGAGGCAAGCTGACCGATTGTCTGAACGTCGGCGAAGAGGTCGCTCACAAGATCGAACAGCTCGGTATCCCACTCGAGCAGGATCTCGAGAACTGGTACGGCGAGCCCGCCAAGGCGACGCGTTCCGAGTTCTTCCGTCAGGCGAAGCTGATGAAGGTCGACCGACTCCGCACCAAGCCCGACACCGAACCACTGAGTGACCGACTCTGGCGCCGCTACGGGCGTAGGGCGTTCGACCTGCTCGAGGCGATTCGCGCTGACCCGTCGATGGGCGAGGACATCATGGGCTCGGCCGACTATTTGCGGGCTGAACTACACAACGCCGCCGAACACGAGATGATCGTGAAACTCGATGACTTCATGCGTCGGCGCTCGAAGATCGATCTGGTCGTCAGCGATGACGACATTCGCAACTCGCCAGGCCTCAACGAGGTCGCAGCGATCCTATTCGGGGAAGCAGCCGACACTCGGCTCACCGAGTACTTCGCCGAGAAGCCTCGGATCGGCTGAGCGGATAGCCGGAGCGAGTCGGCGGATCAGCCGTGTTCGCGGCTGTCGTGGACGCGGGTCGGGGTGATCGGCAAGAGCCCGATCGTGTGATCGGCGACCAGTTCCGCTTGAACGTCGATGATGACGTGCGCCGATGCCTTGGTGTAGATGCACATCTCGCCCTCGTCGAGGTCGACGAGCGCCAGGTTGGTGATCGTCTCGCCGGGACCATGGTTGAGATTCGAGGTTGCCGGGTGGTCGACCCCAATCAGGACGTCGCAGCGTCCCACCGTGATGTAGCCGGCCGCCTGAGTTTGGGTAACGGTGATCGCCACTGCTGCTCCAGGGTTCTCCGTTTCGAGGTCGAGCCGGATCACCGTCCCGGCGTCAGGGAGCGAGTCGCACCACGCCGGAGTGCACTCCCGGGTGTCGAGCATTCGTTTGGGAGGCGCCAACCTCCACCCATAGCCCGCGTCGGGGGTGAGGCGGCCGAGTTCGTCGACGATGACGTTTGCCTCGGTGAGCGTGAACACGCAGGCGCCCGAGTCGCCGCCTTCGATCACCGCAAGGTTGGCGCGGGCCATCTCGTTCACGTAGTTCACGTTGGAGAATGTGTGGCCGGGACCAACCGAGTCGCACTGACCGGCCTGCACATACCCCGGCCCACGTCCGTCGACCACCGTGACGTTGGCGATCCGCGCCACAGAATCTGAGGTGGGTACAGCAAGCCGTTCGCGACTCGCGACGGGCCCATCGTGACACTCGAGCAGCGGGGTGCAGGAACCGTGCAGGCGCGTGTCGGTAAGCCGTGTCGGCACCGCCGGTTCGAACCACAGGCGTTCGCCGTCGGCCCCGAGATAGGCCACGACGTCCACGATGCTGTGGACCTCGCTCAGACGGTAGACGCAGAACCGTCCATCCTCCGCCAGCGGCACGACCGCCATCGTTGCAATGGTCTGTCCGGTTGTGTACGAGATCGTCGACGTCTCTCGTGGACCGGTCCGTGGGGCGCAGTCCTCGAGGGTTAGATAGCCGGGCGCTGAGGGCTCGGTGACGGTCAGGTTGATCACGGCGGCGACGGCACCGGCGGGTGGCTCGAGTTGGACTGGAATCCGCCACTTGGCCTCTGGCCGGCCTGTGCGGTTGCAGGCTTCGACCGACTTGCCGTCGTCGTCGACGATCTCGAAGCACACCCGGTTCGGATCGTTGCGAAGATTGAAGTCGGCGATCGCGGCGGCCTGACCGGGGGTCCCACGAAACTCGAAATGGGGCGGGTCGCGGTAGACGTATGTGCGCTGAGTCGTAACGTCGCTGCAGCCGTTGTTCCAGCCGTATCCGCCCCAGTACAGGCCCCATCGTTCGGCGGTCTGGATGACCCACTGCGGCAGGTCGGTTCGGATCGGTGTGGCGCACGCGGTCTGGCCGTTGATGCCCGAGTATCCGCTGATCGGGTTGGTGCCGGCGTTCATGTCGATCGCCAGCCCCCAGGCGTGGTTCGAGAGATCGCCGGTGTTTCCGGATGGACAGCTCCAACCTCCGTTGGCGCTCGTGCACCTGAACGAGTACCCGCTGGCGCCATAGACCCGGTAACCGTTAGAGGCGATTTCGTCGAGGAAGCCTTCGAACAGGGCTTGGGCGGCGACATGTGTTTGCAGTTGCCCGGGGCTCATACCCGCCACCTCAGAGGGGTTCGAGGAGATCTGGGTGGCCTCCCAGCCCGCGAGCGCCGGGGAGTCGTTGTACGTGTAGCCGTTCCAGTTCCAACCACCGCCGACGCCGGGCGCCGGGGGTGCGCCCCAGCCAGTGTCGATCGGGTCGGCGTAGAACGCCAGCAGACATCCGGCGACGTCGCCGGACTCGGCTTGCTGCAGCGAGCACCGGGGAGGGGTCGCAGGCAGCCGCCACGGTGTGGTGTCGAGCGCCTGAGCGGTTGGCATGGGCGCGACAATCGACAGCGTGCCCGCAACAAGCAGGGCTCCTGCCAATAGCAGCGATCGAAACATGCGGCATGTACTCCTTGGATGACGTGCCCGCCTGTTCGTCATCGAACCGTAACACGGACATCTTCCCCATTGCTGTCGGCTGTTTCGTGCCGGTGCTTGAGCGCAGGTCCGTCAAGATCGCGACACGTTTTCCTGCGCTGGAGTGGCGGGGCGCGTCGGAGCTGTTCCGTCGGACCCTGACCCGGCACTAGCTAGGGTCTCCAAAGTGATCTCGTGTGTGTACTGCGGTGGGGCGCACGAGCGCCCTTCGGACATCCGGCAATGCTGGGCCGACCACGATGGCGTCCAACCTGAGCTCCCGCTCGACGCGACACCCGAGGATCATTGGGAAGCTTTCCCGAAGCTCACAGCCCCGGCGGCCGCAGCCCCGGAGGCTTCCGCTGCGCAGCACAGCCGCTCGGCTCGCTCGCGGTCCGAGCTGCCGGCGGTTTCTGCCGAGCGGGTCGCGATCTCGATCAGGCGGGGGCCGGTCGAGTTGGGCCGCAATGTAATCGTCGGCCCCGATCAATCGGCGCCGGCCGAGTGGTCGGATGTCGGGCGGGCGGTCATCGATGCGGCGGTGCTGGCCGATCCATCCGAAGCGGTGGCAGCTTTACGATCTGCTGCCAACAGCTCGATCGCTCACGTGATCGAGTTGACGATCGACTTCGAGGCGATGCCCGATTCGGTCGACGACCGTCATCCGCATGAGGTGGGGGCAGGGCACACCTTCATGCTCGATGAGTTGCATCATCTCGTGTGGTCGAACTCGATCGATGTCCGTGATCCCGATTTGCCCAGATGGGGTGCGATCGACCTCGCCGTCACTCGAGGTGCCAGCGTGGCCGCCGTCGGTACGTCAGGCGACATTGTGGGCCCGAACGGCGGCACCATGTGGATCGACGCTGGGCCGATTCGGCACGTCGACCCGATCGACGCGGTGCCGGTCATCCACGCCGTGCAGTTCGAGCATGGCGGCTTTGATACACCGCGACCCAATCAATCCGCTGCAGCGTTGGCTTCAGATCAGCTGTCGGCTGTCACCCATCCAGGTGGTCCAGCGCGCATCATCGCCCCAGCCGGTTCAGGCAAAACGCGCGTGCTCACCGAACGTGCCCGCCACCTACTTGACGTATGGCGGCTACCTGCGTCTGCGGTCAGCCTGGTTGCGTTCAACAAACGGGCACAGGAAGAGATGGTCGGGCGCACGTCCGATCTGCCCGGTCTACAGGTTCGCACGCTCAACGCGATCGCCCTGGCGATCGTTAACGGGCGCCCGCCGTTCGCCCCCCAGCAGCGGTCGTGGCGCACGATCGACGAGCCCGATGTGAGGCGCATCCTGCAGCGCTTTGTCACGGTGCCGCGGCGGCGCAACACCGACCCCATCGCTGCGTGGATCGACGCCCTCAGCTTGGTGCGCCTTGGGTTGGTCGATCCGGGCGAGGTCGAGTTGCGCTACGGAGGCGACGTCGATGGCCTCACCGACGTGTACCCGCAGTATGTGGCAGCGCTCGAACGCGACGGTCTCGTCGACTTCGACGGCCAGATCTCGCGTGCTCTACAGGTGCTGCTCGCCCAACCCGCGGCGCGCTGCGCCGCCCAGCGCGCCAGCCGAGTGTTGCTGGTTGACGAGTTCCAAGACCTCACGCCGGCCCACTTGTTGCTCGTGCGCTTACTGTCTGCACCCGGCGGTGCCGTCTTCGGTGTCGGCGACGACGACCAGACGATCTACGGCTACAACGGCGCTGACCCGAGCTGGCTGATCGACTTCGCCGGCTGGTTCCCGGGTGCCGGCGATCACCGTCTCGAGGTCAACTATCGATGCCCGGCCGGAGTCGTCGAGGTTGCGGATCGATTGCTTCGCCACAACCGGCGCCGTGTCGACAAGGTGATCCGGGCGGCATCCGTCGATATGGGCGGCTGGTCGACATCTTCGTCCGACGATCCGGTCGGTGCCACGGTGGCTGCCGTTCAGGCCGCGATCGACGCCGGTGCGGCACCAGCCGATGTTGCCGTGCTGACGCGCGTCAACGCCACAATCGCGCCCGTACAGGTCGGGCTGGCGGTCGCCGGCGTGCCGATCTCCGGTGGAGTCGGTACCGAGTTCGTCGAGCGCACGGCGATCCGCTCGGCCTTGGCCTGGCTGCGGCTGGCGCGGGGCGCCAGGTTCTCGTCTGACGATCTCGGCGAGGCGTTGCGGCGCCCGTCGCGGCCGCTTCACCCGCGGATTTCCGATTGGGTCGGCGAACAACGCGACGTCGAGGCCCTGCTGCGGCTCGCTGCTCGGCTCACCAACGAGCGCGATGCAACCCGTGTCAGCGAGTTCACCGGAGATATCGCTCGGCTGCAGGCAATGGTCGCAGGTGGATGCACTACGTCGCGTCTGTTCGACGTGCTCGTCGACGAGATCGGTCTGGGTGGGGCGATCGCCACTCTTGATCTGAGCCGGCGCGGCATGAACAGATCGGCTCAAGGTGACGACTTGACAGCGTTGCGTCAGCTCGCCCGTCAACACGGCGACGTCGCCACATTCGATGCCTGGTTGCGAGAGCACCTCGCCACGCGCCGTCACCCGGCCGGGGTGATGCTTGCCACCGTGCACCGTGTCAAAGGCCAAGAGTGGCCACATGTCGTCGTACACCTGGCCGATGTCGATCAATATCCGCATCGGTTGGCCGACGACACCGAAGAGGAGCGCCGTCTGTTCCATGTGGCGATAACACGGGCCTCGGCTCATGTCACGATCGTCAGTGGCGCGTACGCCAGCTCGTTCGTTGCCGAACTCACGACCGAACCGCCCGAGCATTTGGCGCTGCCACCCGAGCCGGTCGGCGTCGCTGTCAACGCCACGCCGCCACGCCGTCGCAGCGAACCGTCCGACCACCCGCTGCTCGACCGTGGGCGCGTGATCGCTGTTCCCGGCCTGGTTCTTGTCGACCAGGGCCATGAATGGGTGATCACCGAAATCGAACCGATGGCGGCGATCGCCCAGCGAAACGGCGCCACCCGGCGATTCGAGATCGGCTCGAGGGTAGAGACGTTGGGTCGTCAGCGAGGCCATCTCGGGCCGCGGCCCGGCGATGTCGACGAGGCCAGCGCGCTTCTGTTCGATCGCTTGCGCAGCTTCCGCGACCGTGTTCGACAGGGCAAGCCGGCCTACACCGTGTTCGACGACAAGACCCTTGCGGCGATTGCATCGGCGTTGCCCGGCGACCTTGATCAGCTTGCCAGAGTCAAGGGGGTCGGGCCATCGAAGCTAGAGCAGTACGGCGACGAGGTGCTGGCGCTGGCCGCCGACACACTCGATAACTGATTCGTGATCGCGACATCCGGTCCAACCTGACTGCGGGTACGTTAGATGGCGTGAACCATGATGTGCTCACCGCCGAGCGGCCCGCATGGCGCGGCGTGCTCCACAGCTGGGCTTTTTTCCTCGCTATCCCGGCCGGGGCGCTGTTGATCGTGTTCGCCAGCGGTGCGGCGGGACGCACCGCAGCATCGATCTACGCCGGCACGCTGCTGCTCGTGTTCGGCACCTCGGCGTCGTATCACCGCCTGGCCCAGTCGTATCGGGCCCGCCGCATCATGCAGCGGCTCGACCACGGCATGATCTATTTGCTGATCGCCGGCACCTACGCCCCGATCTGCTTGGTGGCGCTGCCAGCCAAGTGGGGCATTCCGTTGTTTGCCTCGATCAGTGCGATCGGGCTGCTGGGCATGGTGATCAAGCTCGCCGCGATCCAACGCTTGCAATGGCTTGCCTACGCTCTGTACCCGATCATGGGATGGGCAGCGGTGATAGCCACCCCGGCATTGCGCTCGTCGTTGAGTTCGATCCAGATCGGGTTGGTGATCGGCGGCGGACTGGCCTACACGATCGGATTCCCGGTACTGCTGCTGAAGCGCCCCGATCCCTGGCCGCGGGTCTTTGGTTACCACGAGGTTTGGCACGGCTTCACCGTGCTCGCTGCCGTGTTGCACTTCGGCGCCGTCGCCCTGGTCGTGTCCTAGGTCGCTGGTTGTGCCTGGGGCATGAGCCGATAGGCGAACTGCGACCAATCGTTACTGGGGAACCATGCCGAATGAAACCCAGCGCAGCGACCTATCCGCTGGATTTCCTCGCACATCTCGCAACTCAAATCCCAACTTTCTGGCTTGGCCTGCGGCGAGTGCAAGACGAAGGTGCTCGACGGTTTGCTAGCGGACTAGTCGACGACCCAGGTGCCGTTGCTGCGCAGCAGGGCCGCCAGATCTCCGGGGCCTTTGCTCTCGCTGGCAGCGGCAAGTTGGCTGGCGACCCCAGATGAATACTCGGGTCGATCGACCTCGCGGAAGATGCCGAACGGCGTCGGTGAGTGGTCGTCGGTGTTGAGGCGTGCCAGGGCGAACGCCAGCGACGGGAAGGTGTGGTATCGATCGTGCACGAGGATCGCGTCGAGCCCGACATCGGCGACCTCGACGAGCCGCAGGAAGCCATCGCTGCCCATCATCACGCCGCGCTGGCGTTCGGCGCCGAACAGGATCGGCTCGCCGTGCACAAGGTCGATCATCATCTCGTCGCGGACCGCCCGCTTGGTGATGTCGTCGTACTGGCCATCATTGAATACGTTGCAGTTCTGGTAGATCTCGACGAACGACGTGCCGTGGTGATCGTGGGCGGCCTTGAACGTGTCTTTCATGTGCTGGCGGTCGAGATCGTGGGTGCGCGCCACGAAACTGGCCTCGGCGCCCAACGCCACCGATAGCGGGTTGAAAGGCCAGTCGATCGACCCGAACGGTGACGACTTGGTGACCTTGCCGACGGGCGATGTTGGCGAGTATTGGCCCTTGGTGAGTCCGTAGATGCGGTTGTTGAACAACAGGATCTTCAAGTTGATGTTGCGTCGGAGGGCGTGGATCAGATGGTTGCCACCGATCGACAGACCATCACCGTCGCCGGTGACGACCCACACGTCGAGGTCTGGGCGGGCGACCGCCAGGCCCGTGGCGATCGCCGGCGCTCGACCATGGATCGAGTGCATGCCGTAGGTGTTCATGTAGTACGGGAAGCGGCTCGAGCAGCCGATGCCGGAGATGAACACGGTTTTCTCAGGGAGGATGCCTAGTTCAGGCATCAACTGCTGGACGGCGGTGAGGATTCCATAGTCGCCGCAGCCTGGGCACCAGCGAACTTCCTGATCGCTGGTCCAGTCTTTCTTTGTGGTGAGGTTGACCGCAGTGTCGCTCATTGTGCGCTCCTCGCTGCTTCGATCGCGGCTTCGATCTCTTTGGTTCGGAATGGCAGACCTGCGACCTTGCTGATCGACTGTGCGTCGACCAGATATTTACCGCGGACGAGATGGCACAACTGGCCCCTGTTGAGTTCGGGAACCAGCACTTTGTCGAAGCGCTTGAGCTTCTCGCCGAGGTCGTTCGGTAGCGGGTTGAGGTGTTCGAGGTGGATCCAGGCCAACTTCTTGCCGTCGCGGCGCTGACGTTGCACGGCGGCGTGGATGGCGGCCCAGGTGGAACCCCAGCCGAGCATGCAGATCTCTGCGTCCTCGTCTCCGACGATCTCGGTTTCGGGGTAGTCGTCGGCGATCCGCTCGAGCTTGGCTTGGCGGAGATCGCCCATCAACTGGTGGTTCTCGGGGGTGTAGTTGACGTTGCCGGTCTTGTCTTCTTTTTCAAGGCCGCCGACGCGGTGCATCAGGCCGGGTGTTCCGGGGATCGCCCACGGGCGGGCAAGTGTGTCGGGGTCACGCAGGTAGGGCAGGTAGACCGGGTTTCCGTCGGCGTCGGCGCCGTTGAACTCGGTCGTGAACTGCACCGAGATGTCGGGTAGGTCGGCGATGTCGGGAAGCTGCCACGGCTCTGATCCGTTGGCGAGGTATCCATCGCTCAACAGGATCACCGGCGTGCGGTATTTGAGGGCGATTCGGGCTGCTTCGATCGCAGCGTGGAAACACTGTGCCGGGCTGTAGCTGGCGACGACCGGCATCGGCGCCTCGCCGTGGCGGCCGTACAGCGCCATGTTGAGGTCGGACGCCTCGGTCTTGGTGGGTAGACCCGTCGAGGGGCCACCGCGCTGGATGTCGATGATCACCATCGGCAACTCGATCGCGATCGCCAACGAAATCGTTTCGCTTTTCAGCGCAACGCCGGGTCCGCTGGTGGTGGTGATGCCGAGATGGCCGGCAAATGAGGCGCCGAGCGCCATGCCGACCGCCGCGATCTCGTCTTCCGCCTGCACCGTGCGGATGCCGAAATGCTTGTGTTTCGACAACTCGTGGAGAATGTCGCTGGCAGGGGTGATCGGGTACGAGCCGAGCGTGATCGGCAGCTTGGCGAGCTGACCGGCGGCGACCAAGCCCCAAGCGAGCGCGGTGTTGCCGGTGATGCTGGTGTATTCGCCGGCCGGCAGCTTGGCGGGGCGCACCTCGTAGCGGTGTCCGACTGCCTCGGTGGTTTCACCGAAGTGGAACCCGGCCTTGAAGGCGGCCGTGTTGGCGGCGGCGACCAGCTCGTTCGACCCGAACCGGGTCTGGATCCACTCGACCGTCGGTTGGATCGGACGGGTGTACATGAAAGACACCAGGCCGAGCGCAAAGAAGTTCTTCGAACGTTCGGCGTCGCGTGGCTTGACGCCCAACGGAGCGCAAGCCTCTTTGGTCAGCGACGTCATCGGCACCTTGATAACGCGATAGCCGTTGATCGTGCCATCCCCGAGTGGATTGACGTCGTAGTGCGCCTTTTCGAGGTTTCGCTCGTCGAAGGCGTCCTCGTTGATGATCAGTGTGCCGCCGATTTCGAGACGATGAAGGTCGGCCTTGAGGGCAGCGGGGTTCATGGCAACGAGCACATTCGGCTCGTCGCCGGGGGTCGTAATCTCATGGTTGGAGATGTGGACCTGAAAACTGGATACACCGTTGACAGTTCCGGCGGGTGCTCGGATCTCTGCCGGGAAGTCGGGAAGTGTCGAGAGGTCGTTTCCAAACGTTGCGCTCACGGAGGTGAATCGGTCACCAGTGAGCTGCATGCCGTCGCCGGAGTCGCCGGAGAATCGGACCACGAGTCGATCGAGGATGGATGCGTCCTCGGACCGGTCAATCGTGTCGGTCATTTTGTTGTCTCCCTTACGCGGCAAATTTGCCGGGTGAATCGTTTGTCTGGAATCAGCCTAGTCAGCGAGTTACGACCAAGTCAGTGCCAAACGGCCTGACTTTCAACCTTTTGCCTGTGACCAACGTTGGATCACGCTGACATCCGCGATGTAGCGAACCTGGCGACTGGGCGACCAGCGATATGCGGCCTCGGAAAGCGCATCGTGCATTAGCGTAGCGGCTTGTTCCGAGCGCGATTCGCCGACGTGCACGATCAGTTCGTCGTGTAGGCACAGCACGATCCTGGCGTCCAATGCTTCGCCGCGCGAGCGGACAATGATCGCCCACACCTTGAAAAACTCGGCGGCGGCGCCTTGGATCGTGGCGTTGCGGGCGAACCGCCCTCGCGCCGCGGCCACGC
Organism: uncultured Ilumatobacter sp.; assembly: GCA_937919625.1. Classification (GTDB taxonomy): domain Bacteria; phylum Actinomycetota; class Acidimicrobiia; order Acidimicrobiales; family Ilumatobacteraceae; genus Ilumatobacter. Next base: position 17,535 of record CALFRK010000084.1, on the reverse strand, counting down.
GCCGGGCCCGGTCGATATCGGCCTCGATCGACTCATCGACCCACATTCGGATACGACGGCCTCCGATGGTAAATACGTCCTCGCCAGCGCGCCCCGCGGCGGCGGCTTGCTCGAGGTAGCCCATCGCTGTCGGATAGTTGTGTTCGAGGCCGCGCAGGGCATTCGCTGATTCTCCGGTCGTCGAGCCGTACATGGCGCCGAGCACCGCGACCTTGGCGATCGCCCGCTCGACGCCCAGTCGGGTCGCGATCGGCTGGTAGAGATCGTCGTCCTGAGTGGCGGCGATCAGGGCTTGGTCGCCGGACACCGCTGCCAGCACACGTGGTTCGATCTGCCCCAGATCGGCACGCACGAACACGTGCCCTGGCTCGGCGATTACGGCGGGCCTCATCTCAGCAGGCAGGTTATGCAATCCAGCTGATGCAGTCATCCGACCTGCGGCGCCGTCGCTGCTGGTCCACTCGCCGCGCAGCCGCCCCCGGTGCACGTGCTCGTCGAGCCACCGGTATCCGTAGGTGGTGGTGATTCGCTCGGCTTTGCGCCATACCAACAACGCCTCGACGACGGGGTGGGTTGATCGGTGCTGTTCGAGTCGCCACGCCCGAGTGTCTGGAACGTCGACGGCTACCCGGCGCAGCATCGCCTTCACGTCCGCCGGATTGCGCAGGTCGATGCTAGGCCCGGGGTCGAGGTGTCGCAGTACCTCTGCGTCGCGCTGCCGCCGCAACCCGTCGGCTTCGAGCTCGGTGGCGGGCCTGGGGCCGGCCGCTTCGGCGATGATGCGGTGCACCTCGTCGTTGTCGATCGGCAGGCCTTCCAGAGTGAGCTCGGCGCATAGAAACTCGGCGGCCGACTCGGCGTGGGCGGTCGAAGTCGCCCGATCGGGCATTGGAAGTTTCGCCAGCAGCGTGCGCTGAAGCTCGACAACCTCGAGAGTTAGCACCGCCCATCGAGCGAGCCGTTCGGGTGAGGCGGCCCATCCGCCGGTCACCCACTCCGGCCGCAAGTGGCCGTCGGGGCGAACGGGGTTTTCGGGGTCGTCGCCCTCGTCGCTGAGCGAACCGAGCAGGTTGAGTTGGCCCATCGTCGGCAGTGATTCGATCGACAGGTCGTGCAGCCATGCCCAGGCGCGAGCGGTCGAGGTTTGCCAGCCGCCGTGCAGGAGGCGGTGCACGGTGAGCACGTCCCAACAGCGGGCGATGCCAACCGAGCGTTCAGCCAACTGGTCGGCGGTCGATCGGTCCCACCACATCCAGCGCGGAGCGATCGCCGCTTCGATCTGCTCGATCACTGCGACAGGGTCGCCGCACCGAACCGAGATGTGACCCGCTCGGCAAGCCAACCCCAGACCGGTATCGGGTCGAAAGGCGACCGACACGTCGTCGCTGCGCCCGACTGCGCTGTGGCGCAACCACGCCAACGTTTCTTCGAGTGCGGTCGCGTCGCTCATCCTCTGGCGAGTCTGGCACGCCCGCCGACCCCGGGGGACCTGCGGACACTGACGGTGTTGTTCGTCGATCTGGCTGTCGCCCCGCAAGCTGCCGACCAACTTGTCGGAACGAGTGGCCGAGCCAGAGCGGGCGCCGATCCGGTCGATCCTCGGCGGAGAGCTGTGCCAGGGGTTGAACGGGTACCGGCCCTATTCGGCTCAGCAGTGGTCTGCGGGTAAGGTCGCGAACCGACATGGCGACTCTGCGTTTCAGCTTTGGCACAATGGGCTCGGGGAAGAGCACTCTCGCGCTCCAGATCCATTACAACCTGTCATCACGCCATCTCTACGGGCTGTTGTTGACTCGCCTCGATCGTGACGGCGTGCAGGTCACGAGCAGGCTCGGTGTGACGGCCCCGGCGCTTCAGGTCGAACCTGATCTAAACATTCACACGTTGGCGATTGAACACTGGCCACTGCACTACATCGTGTGCGACGAGGTGCAGTTCTATACCGTCGAGCAGTGCGATCAACTCGCCAGAGTCGTCGATGACATGGAGGTTGACGTGTACGCCTTCGGGTTGATCACCGACTTCCGCGGGCTTCTGTTCGACGGCACAAAGCGGATGCTCGAAATTGCCGACGAGCGTGTAGCGCTGCAGGTCGAGGCGCGTTGCTGGTGCGGTTCGCACGCCACCCACAACGCCCGTGTCGTCAACGACATGGTCGTATACGAGGGCGAAACGGTCGTCATCGGCGACACGGTCGACCCTGGGGTCCAGAAGATGTTCGGCGACATTGTGCGCTACGAACTGCTGTGTCGCCGTCACTACAACCTGGGCGACATCGGCGACTGACACGCCCAGACAGTCGGGTGCCGCTCGAGCTGCGCTTCGGCGCCAATCAGATTGCGCCTTGGGTCGAGCGTTCGGCCTCGAGGCAAACACGGGTCATGGCGATTGCGATCGGGATCCCGCTGCCCCGCTGGTGATTGCCGTCATGAACATCAGGTAGGCAATGACGAACAGCCACCCTGGCGTGTTGAGTGCCCGGGCCCAGGGGACTCGTTCATTTTCATAGGCGCCGGCCGCCCGCGAAGGGTAGGACCGATCTAGCCTGTGCGGCGTGCTCAAGCCCGAAGATATCGAACGTGCCCTGGTGATCACCGCCCATCCCGACGATGTTGATTTTGGTGCCGCCGGCACGGTGGCCAACCTCACCGATGCTGGGGTGGTGGTGACCTATTGCCTGGTGACCGACGGCGAGGCGGGCGGCTACGACCAGGCCATCGAGCGCACCCGCATGGCGGCAATCCGTCGTGAGGAGCAGACCAAAGCAGGTGCTGAGGTAGGTGTCGCCGACCTGTGCTTCCTCGGGTACGCCGACGGCGGTGTTGAGTTCAATCTGGATCTTCGCCACGGGCTCTCCCGGGTGATTCGGCGGTGTCGGCCGCAAGTGGTGATCACACAGTCGCCACATATCAATCTTGCGAGTGTGTATGGCAGCCACGCCGACCACGTCGCGACCGGGCAGGGCGTCTGGGCGGCGGTCTATCCCGATGCTCGCAACCCGTTTGCGTTCCCGGAGTTGCTGACCTCGGGCTATGAGCCGTGGTCGGTCGACGAGATATGGGTCGTGAACCACGACCAATCCAACGAAACGGTCGACATCACCCGCCAGGTCGAGCGCAAGATACGGGCGCTGCGCTGCCATGTCAGCCAACATCGTGATCCCGACGCGCTGGAGCAACGGGTTCGCGAGTGGTTCGTTTCGAATGCTCGTGAGGCCGGGTTGCCGGAGGGTTCGTCCGCCGAACGTTTCTACGTCGTCGACGCCCGCTGAGTCGCACCTGGCTTGGCGCTGCTCGGGACCATCGGCCCTATCTGCCTGGCCGAACGATGTTGAGAATTGGTGGCGATACAGATCCGTGGATCTGGGCGATCATTTGAAGTCGCTCCAAGTTCCATGTGGAACTAAGGAGGGGCGTTGTGAGACGAGCAATATCGATGGTAACGATCTTGTCGGTGGCACTGGTCGGGTGCGGTGGGAGTGACTTCGGAGGCGGTGGCGTCGACGACTTTGGAGGCGGTGGCGCCGGCGAGTCTGGTGCGAGTGGTGACTTTTGCAGGACGGCTCTCGACATCGCCGACGATCTCGCCGGATTCGAGGAGGACTTCGAGAGTGACGATTTCTACAGTGACATCGCCGATCTCTATCGACGACTCGGGGACGCCGCCTCAGGGGACCTAGCTGACGACTTCGATCGAGCGGTCGCCGGGTTCGAGGAGATCGCAAAATGGAGCGAGGATCCTACTTCCGACTATCCGTTCAGTGATGCCGAGGATGCCGAGCTCGAGGCCAGCATGAACCGCATAGAGGCGGCCTCTGATGCGTGCGGGATCGATGTCGGCGGCGACGACTCTGCGGATGGGCCCGACCCCGATGTGGCCGAGCCGGACGCTGACGAGACCACCCTGACGTTCGATGATGGTGAAATCTCGGGAGAGGTGGCGTTCGGCGGTGAGCTCCCCGACGACTTCCCGTTCCCGGTGCCGGCCAACTACGAGGTCGGCAGTTCGTTCCAGTACGACGACGCCAGCGGCACGACCTTCACAGCGGTGCTGAATACTCCCGAAGCCGACTTCGATACCGTTGCGAATCTGTATGAAGACTTCCTGAATGCCGAGGGATTCGATGTGGAGAAGAGTGATTTCTCGACCGACGGTGCGAAGTTCGTTTTGATTACCGGCGAACGCTCGAACGCCTCGGTCGGCATCAACATGTCGACGGAAGAAGTGGCAAACGATGCGGCGGGTAATCTGACTTTCGAGACGCTTGTCTCGCTGACCTGGGTGCCGCTCGGCTAACCGTCATCGACAGGCGACGGGTCGTTGGCGACGGGTCGTTGATCAGAGTCGGGGTACGAGTTGTGTCAGACACAACTCGTACTCGTTTCAGTTGCCACTGTCGGTAACTACGCTGTTCGGCATGACTGAAGCTGTGATCGTCGCCACTGCCCGAAGCCCCATTGGGCGCGCCATGAAGGGGTCGCTGGTCGACCTGCGTCCCGACGACATGTCGGCCCAGATCGTGCGAGCGCTGATGCAAAAGGTGCCGCAGGTCGGTGCAGACGACATCGAAGACTTGATCATGGGCTGTGGCCAGCCGGCTGGCGAGGCCGGGTTCAACATCGGCCGTGCCGTGGCTGTGTTGGCAGGCCTCGACAATGTGCCTGGCGTGACAGTCAACCGTTATTGCTCGTCCAGCTTGCAGACGATCCGTATGGCCGCCCACGCCATCAAGTCGGGCGAGGGCGACTGCTTCATCTCGGCCGGCGTCGAGGCCGTCAGCCGCTATGGGCACGGTGCCTCCGACACCGCACCGAACTCGATCTTCGGCGAGGCCGGTGCTCGCACAACAGAGCGCTCGCAGGGAGGTGCCCCGATTTGGATGGCGTCCGAAGGCCTGTCCGACCTCTACATCGCCATGGGCCAGACGGCTGAGAATGTGGTTCAGGCCGAAGGCGTGACCCGCCGCGAGATGGACGAGTTTGCCGCTCGCAGCCAGCAGCTCGCAGTGGCCAACCAGCAGAATGGTTTCTGGGAGCAGGAGATCACGCCGCTGGTCCTGCCTGATGGCACCGTGGTATCGAAAGACGACGGGCCGCGCGCTGGCACCACTGCCGACGGGCTTGCTGGCCTCAAGCCGGTGTTTCGTCCCGACGGGTCGGTCACCGCCGGAAACGCCTGCCCGCTCAACGACGGCGCAGCCGCCGTGATGGTGATGAGCGACACCAAGGCTCGCCAGTTGGGCGTCACCCCGCTCGCCCGCATCGTGGCGTCGGGAGTCACTGGTCTCAATCCTGAGATCATGGGCCTCGGCCCGATCGAAGCCGTCCGCCAGGCGCTCGGCCGTGCCGGTATGACGATCAGCGACATTGATCTTGTCGAGATCAACGAGGCGTTCGCGGCGCAGGTCATCCCGTCGGCCAAGCACCTCGAGATCCCGATCGACAAGCTCAACGTCAATGGTGGCTCGATTGCGCTTGGCCATCCGTTTGGTATGACGGGCGCCCGCATCATGACGACCCTGATCCACGGCCTGCAGGCCGCCGACAAGCAGTACGGCATCGAAACCATGTGTGTCGGTGGCGGACAAGGTATGGCCATGATCATCGAGCGCCTGAGCTGAGCAACGCCACCGTTACCAAGGGTGCCAGGCACCTTTGGTAACAATCGGTGCCGCCAGGGTGGTGTGGCGTTACCAAAGGTGCCTGGCACCTTTGGTAACGGTCTCAGGGGTTGGGGAGGTCGGCTTTGACGCAGACCATTTCTTCGCCGTTGAGTTCACGGACGGCTCGCAGCACGTATTGGCGGCCGCCAGACATCAGTTCGGCAAGTGCGAAGCCATCTCCAGCGCTGTCTCGGACCCCACTGCCGAGCAGCTGGATCGAGTGCACTTCCAGGCCGGCCTGGTCGGCCTCGGCTGACCACAGGCTGACGAGGCCCTGACGCAACGCAGGATCTTCGAGCAGGTCGGCGCCGTGCAGGTGCAACTCGATATTCGTGATCGTGACGGCGGCGAGTTGGTCGAGCTCGACCACGGTGTCGCCCTTGAGATGCCCGTCGAACATGACGGCGACTCGGTTGCCAAATCCGTTGCACCCACCAACAAATCCGTAGCGAACAAGTGGGAACCCGGCATCGCCGATGGTTTCCCACTTCACACGATCGCCTGGCTGAAACATCAGTTGTCGCACCCCAGAGTTGCGGCGCGGGTATCGGCCAGCACGGCATCGGAGAACTCGGGCCACAACCGCAGAGCGTCGGCACTCCACTCGTTGAACATGCGGTCGGTCAAGGCAACGACGCCGACGTCGGCGAGCGGGTCGACCCACATCATCGTGCCGGCGCCACCGAAGTGCCCGAAGGTGGCCGATGAGTTGGCGCTCCCCATCCAATGCGGCGCTTTAGCGCCACGAACTTCTACCCCGAGTCCCCAGGGGCACGGATCAAAACGGCCCACATTCGGAACGATACCTGCGAGCTTGGGGAACTGCGGACTGATCATGTCGGCGTATGTTGACGGTGCCAGCAACAGGGGCCTGCGCATTTCTGACACGAAGCGCACGGTGTCGTCGAGCGTGCTCCAGATGCCTTGCGCCGGCGACCCGCGCAGCTCGGTCGCCTGCATACCGAGCGGCTGGAATACGGCTTCGCTGAGATAGTGCTCGAACGTCATCTCGGCGGCGCCCGCCAGTTCGTCGGCGGCGCGTTCGATGCCTGTGTTCGAGTACATCCTGCGCTGTGCCACGCCGGCCACCGATGTGGCGCCGGTGAATCCGAACCCCGCCGCGTGGCTGAGTAGGTGCCGCAGTGTCGCACCATCCGGGGCTTCGACATGACGCAGTGGGTCGTCGAGATTGACGATGCCCTCCTCGACTCCGACCATGATCGCCCAGGCGGTGATCGGCTTGCTCAGCGACGCCAGTTGGTAGGAAAGCTCGGGATCACCGATCGACTCGACACCGTGCCTGGTGACGATTGCGGCGGCAGCGTGATCCACCGGCCAAGAGGCGACCAGATGGAGGGCCGACATCATGCCGGCTCAGGAGGCCTCGGTCGAGCGGATCATTTCGGCGGTGCGGAATGCCAGCTCGAGTGACTGTCGGCCGTTGAGTCGGGGGTCGCAGACCGTTTCGTATCGACTGTCGAGGTCGGAGTCGATCAGCTTGTCGGCGCCGCCGATGCACTCGGTGACGTTCTCTCCGGTGAGCTCGATGTGGATCCCGCCGGGCCAGGTGCCTTCGACGTGGTGGGCCCGCACGAAGCCCTCGATCTCGCCGACGATCGATTCGAAGTCGCGGGTTTTGTGGCCGCCGACGCTGGTGTAGGTGTTGCCGTGCATCGGGTCGCACGCCCAGACCACCGGGTGACCGCTGTCTTTGACAGCCCGCAGCAAAGGTCGTAGGTGGTCCTCGATGTTGTCGACGCCCATCCTGGTGATCAGCGTCAGCCGGCCGGGAATTCGGGACGGATTGACCGCTTCACAGAGGCTGATCAGTTCTTCGCCGGTCATCGTGGGGCCAACCTTGCAGCCGATCGGGTTACCGACGCCGCGCAGGAATTCGACGTGAGCACCGTCGAGTTCGCGGGTGCGTTCGCCGATCCACAGCATGTGCGCCGAGCAGTCGTACCAGCTGCCGGTGGTTGAGTCCTGGCGGGTGAGCGCTTCCTCATACGACAAGAGCAACGCCTCGTGGCTGGTCCACACGTCGACCTGGTTGAGATTGGAGTTGGCCTCGTTGTCGATACCGGTGGCGCGCATGAAGTGCAGGGCCCGGTCGATCTCCTGGGCGAGTTGTTCGTAGCGCCGACCTGCCGGGCTGGATGCGACGAACTCTTGGTTCCAAGCGTGGACTCGGTCGAGAGCTGCGAAGCCGCCCTTGGTGAACGCCCGCACGAGGTTGAGCGTGGCGGCCGACTGGTGGTAGGCCTGAACCAGCCGCTCGGGGGTAGGCAAGCGAGCGGCCGCAGTGGGACCATCGGCATTGACGATGTGGCCTCGAAATACTGGGATCTGGTCGTCGCCGACCTTCTCGTAGTCGGCCGATCGCGGCTTGGCGAACTGGCCGGCGAGACGTCCGACCTTCATCACCGGAACACCCATCGAGTAGGTGAGCACGATCGCCATCTGAAGGATCACGCGCAGCTTCTCGCGGATGCTGTCGGCGGAGAAGTCATCGAAGCTTTCGGCGCAGTCGCCGGCCTGCAGCAAGAAGGCGTTGCCGGCGGCAACCTGGGCCAACCCGGCCTGCAGCGAGCGAGCCTCGCCGGCGAACACCAGCGGGGGATACCCGGCGATCTGCTTGAGCGCCCTGTCGAGGTCGGCCGCATCGGGCCACAGCGGCTGCTGCTTGATGGGGAACGATCGCCAGGAGGTGGGGGACCAGCTCTTCGCCATGCGGGCAAAGGCTAGCGCTGCTGAAAACGTGAACGTCGGCCGGTTTCCCGGCCGACGTTCAACTGAACAGATGTTTGATTCTTAGTTTTGATTCTGGGGACTGAGGTTTTCGGTGACGGCAACGCAGCTAGGCGGAGCCTCAGACCGCCAAAATGCGTTCGGCGTCGTCGCGGAGGCCTGCAACGGCTCGGCTTACCAGACGCCGAGCGGCTTCGGCGGTGACGCCCAGGCTCTCACCGACCTCACGAAAGCTCTTGCGCTCGCCGTCGAGCAGGCCGAAGCGAGCCTCGACCGCGTAACGGGCACGAGCATCGAGGGTGCCGAGCAGCTCGTTTAACAGATCGCTCTCGACGAGCAGCATCACGTGATCCTCGGGGGTTCCGTCGCCGTTCGCCATCAGGTCGCCGAGCGTGGCGTCGCCATCGTCGCCGACCGTCTTGTCGAGCGACACCGGGGTGGTGAGGCGGTGCAGCTCGGCATTGGTCTGATCGAGGGTCTCGCCGTCGCCCGAGGCCTGACGCAGGGCAGCGCGAAGGCTGGCCGAACGATCGCCCGGGATACGGATCAGGCTGGCCTTCTGGTCGAGCGCCCGACCGATGGCCTGGCGGATCCAGAACGTGGCGTAGGTCGAGAACTTGAAGCCACGGCGCCAGTCGAACTTGTCGACTGCGTGCTCGAGGCCCAGGTTGCCCTCCTGAATGAGGTCGAGCAGGTCCATACCTTGGGGGAGTGGATAGCGGCGTGCGATCGACACGACAAGGCGCAGGTTGGCGCGGATGAAGCGGTCTTTGGCCTCGGCGGCCTTGGCAACCTTCGCCTTGAGGTCAGCGTTGCGCTTGCCGCTCTCGAGTAGTTCGGCGGCCTCGCGGCCAGCTTCGATAGTGCGCGACAGTTCGCGCTCGTCCTCTGCGGTGAGGAGTGGCACCTTTCCAATGTCGTTCAGGTACAGACCAATTGAGTCATTCATAATGTTTCGTATCAACCATTCGTGGTGTTGTTCGGTCCGCTCGCCAATGTGCCGTTGGGCACCGGCCGGGAACGTGTTGTTTGGGGGGAGGAGATAAGGGGAGTCCGATTGAGAGGTTCGGCCTTGACAGCGTGTAAAACGTTTCGTCCGAACAATATGTTCCCCGCGTGAGAGGAAATCCAACAGATTTCCGGTACGCGAAGTTTGACCAGCTTTCCACTGTAACAAGGCTGTCAAGTACCCCCGCGATCGAGCGGTGCTGGGAACCTAGATCAACCACCTAGAATGGACAATTGTGCTGCCTGCGGAGACGATACCCTTGCGTATCGGGGTCTTCGGCGGCACGTTCGACCCGCCCCACGTCGGTCACCTGGTCACGGCGGTCAACGTGCGTCATGCACTCGACCTCGATCTGCTGATCCTGATGGTCGCCAATGTGCCGTGGCAGAAGCTGGGCACACGTTCGATCACTCCCGCGGCCGATCGGCTTGCCATGGTGAAGGCAGCCGTCGAGTCGGTGGATCGTCTGATCGCCGGCGATCACGAGATTCGGTCCGGCGGTAACTCGTACACGGCCGACACTCTGGCGGCGCTGGCCGCCGAGTATCCCGGCGCCGAGCTGTTCACGGTGGTCGGCGACGATGCTGCGGCTGGCATCCGCACCTGGGCCCGGGCTGACGAGGTGCTAGAGCGCTCACGGCTGGTGGTCGTCGATCGCCCAGGCGAGCCAGTGCGGCTCGATCCCGATATCGACTGGATCAGGGTCGAAGTGCCGCGGCTCGAGGTGTCGAGCACCGATCTTCGTGGACGCTGGAGCGATGGCCGCCCGCTCGATTATCTCGTCACCGAGGATGTGCTGGTCGTGATCGCCGACCGCGGTCTGTACGGCGTCGAGGCCACTCCGTGACAGCGATTCGTTCGCGCCGCACCCGTAGCACCGTGTTGGCGTTGGCTGCCGCCGTCGCTTCATTGGGGGCGGTCGGTGCATTCGGCGTGATCGGTGCGCGCACGCTGGCCGACTCGACCGCGGGGCGGTTGGCCGATGGTCAGAAGGTGACGACCCCGGTCCGGCGCCTGCCCTTCACCCCTACGGCGTTGATCGGAATCGCCGACGAGGACGGCCGGCTGACGTCGGTTGCCGTCGGCGTGCTCGAGCCGGACGGTGTCGGTGGGGTATTGATCCTGCTGGCCTCGTCGGCTGATGCATCGTCGGGGAACAACACGGTGTTGGTGCCGCTCGACGCCGAACTCGAGTTGAACGGGCCGGAGGCGTTCCGCGAGGCGGCCGAACGTCTGACCGGGTTGTCGTTCGATGTGATCGAGATCCTCGATCAGCGCCGTTTTGCACAGGTCGTGCTACCGCTCGGCGATCTGCCGACAGTGATGCCGTTTCCGCTCTCCGACAGCTCAACAGGTGAACGGTGGGAGGCGGGCGAACAGGTACTCAGTTCGGCCTCGGCGGCGCGTGCATTGACAGCGCGTGACGACTCGATTGCCGACTGGTATCTCGTGCCGAGCCGGATTGCAGTTTGGGAGGCCGTCGCCGATCGGGTGGGCGCCGGCGTTGGTTCGGTCGCTCCCGTTGCCTCAGACCAAGATCTGCCGTCGATCACCACACTCGACGAGTTCTTCAACCGATTGTTCGCCGCACCGCTCGAGACTCGGGCGTTGAGCTTCGTGGTCATCGACGACGCGCGGCTCGACGAACAGCTCAGCGACGACCTGGCGAACGTGTTCGGCACGACCGATGTCGACGCCGTGGTCGCCCACAATCGTTCCGAGACTCTGATGGTGTTCGGTACTATCGCCCCTGGTCGACTGGGCGCCCCGATCGACGGACCGACCTTCCGAGTGGTTAGTGGATATGGCGACGTCGATCTCGATCTGCTCGGCAAGAGCCGTTCGGATGTACTGAAGCTCGCAGTCGACCGGCTGTCGTTCATGCGGACGAACGTCGTTTCCGTGGCTGATTTGCCGGGCGCGGGGGCGCCGGAGATCACGCAATTCCGTGTGGCCGACCCGTTGAACATCGATGATGTGCGTGCTGTGTACGGCGATCTGTTCGGCCCGTCGGAGATATCGAGCGCACGCGTGACTATCGAGGGCGTCGACATCGAGCTCGAGCTGGGCCGCTCATTCATCGAGACCCTCCGTGCCGAAACGGTCGATGTGGTGGCAGGCTCTGGGGACGATGCGAGTACTGAAGCGGGCAATATTGACGACAACGATGCGGGCGGTTGACGTGGAGACGATGCAGCGATGATCGACGAAGAAGCACTCCAACTCGCTGTCACGGCCGCTCGGGTCGCCGATGCACACCATGCCACCGACGTGGTGGTACTGCACGTCGGCGATGTTCTGGCGTTAACCGAGTACTTCGTGATTGTCGAGGCGTCGAACAAGCGGCTCGTAAATGCTGTCGTGGACGAGGTCGAGGCACAGCTCAAAGTGCTGGTCGATCGGGCACCGATCCGGGTCGAGGGCATGCGCGAGAACCAGTGGGTACTGATCGATTACGGCGATGTGATCGTGCATGTGTTCCTCAGCGAAATCCGCAACTTTTACGAGATCGAGCGGTTGTATACGGACGTGCCGAAGATCGACTGGCACGTCGCCCCAGCCGACGGCTGATCCCTGTTGTGAATCGGCGGGCGTCGTCGGTATCGTGCTGGTCTCTTCGGGGCTATAGCTCAGTTGGCAGAGCGCTTCCATGGCATGGAAGAGGTCAAGGGTTCGATTCCCTTTAGCTCCACCCCGAAACCCCAGGTAGATGCCCTGGGGTTTCTTCGCGCCTTGGGCCAGAAGCTTCGCGGGGACCTTATCGGGGACCCTAACTGTGGGAGCCGTCGCGGCGCGGGTGTTCGGGCCTGTCCGGAACCGCGGCCAGCCAGGTCGTGTTCGCAGCTACAACGCTTCCCGCCCTCGCCGCAGTGCAGGACGGGAGTGACTCGGCGCAGGTGGGCTGGGGGTTGACGGTCGGGGCCTTGGGATTTCTGCCGGTTGCCGTCCAGGGGATCGTGTACGTCCGGTTCCCGACAGGCCAGCCTGGGTCGTGGCGCGGGCGGGTGCTGGAGGTCGTGATCATCGCCGATGCGATCACGGTCGCCTTCGACCAGCGCGACCGTCGACTGCTGGAAGACGTAGCTCGTCACGCCGGGGTCGCCGTTCACGCCGAAGCATTGACCGCCGACCTGACCGAGTCACGCCAGCATTTGGTCACCGCCCGCGAGGAAGAGCGCCGCCGAATCCGGCGAGATCTCCACGACGGGCTGGGTCCGATCCTCACTGCCGTCGGGCTCAATATCGACGCGGCGCGATCACGACTCGCTACCAACGCATCCGCCGCCGACCAGCATTTGAGCGACGCTCGAGAGGCGACTCGGCAAGCGCTCGACGACATCCGCCGACTCGTCCACGGGCTGCGACCACCAGCACTGGACAACCTCGGATTGGTCGGCGCTCTCGAACTTCACATGGGCCGCCTCACCACAGCACACTGTTGCATCGTGGTCGACGCCGAGAATCTGCCAGGCCTCCCCGCCGCCATCGAAGTCGCCGCCTACCGAATCACCGTGGAGGCCGTGACCAATACCATCCGCCACACCACCTCCTCCACCTGCAGCGTCCGGCTGGAAGCGGAACGCGAGACGCTGCTCATCAACGTTCGGGACAACGGCGGCCCGAATGCTCCGTGGACACCGAGCGTTGGCATCCTCTCGATGAGGGAACAAGCCTGGGATCTCGGCGGCGATCTGACCTGCGGCTCCGACGAGGTTGGCGGGATCGTGACGGCCCGGCTCCCCCTTCCTGCAGGCCCCCCAGCAACCGGGCCGGCCTGATGGAGCCACGATGATCAAGATCCTCATCGCCGACGACCATCCACTTGTCATCCAAGGGCTACGAGCCGTCATCGCTTCCACGGACGACATCGTGGTCATCGCTGAAGCCTTCAACGGTCGCGACGCCGTACGGCGAGTAGTCGAGCATCAGCCCGACGTCGCCATCCTCGATCTGGACATGCCCGAACTCCAGGGACTGGAAGCGACAAAACAGATCAGGGAACGGTGCCCGGCCACGGCCGTGATCATCCTCACCATGTTCGACGACGACACCGTCCTTGCTGCACTGCGAGCAGGAGCCGCCGGGTACCTGCTCAAGGGTGCCGACGGCACTCACGTCCTCACCGCCATTCGTTCCACAGCTGCCGGCAACACCGTGCTCAACACCCAACTCATCGACAATCTGACCGAACGACTCACCACGCCGAGACGCTCAGAACCCGGCCCGTTCCCCGAACTCACCCCACGACAAACCGGCATCCTTACCCTCCTCGCTCGCGGCCTCACCAACGCAGAGATTGGTGAGCAACTCCACCTCTCGGCCAAGACCATCGCCAACAACGTCTCGCTGATCCTCACCAAGCTCCACGTCACCCAACGCGGCCAAGCCATCGTCCTGGCCCGTGATGCCGGACTCGTGCCCGATCAGAACCACCGCCCCACGGGTCACTGTTCGATGACCTTCACACCGTCTCGTCGTCCACGACCCGCCCGGTAGTCGCGACATGACTCCCTTCGGCTGAGACTCGCGTACCGACGAGATCGCACGCCGTTGCGGCTTATCAGTCGCCCAGAATCCCCGTGTCAGCGAGCGTCTCGAGGCGTCCGATATCGATCGGCAGAACCGGCCCTCGCACCTGGGCGATAAACACGCACCTCAACGATCCGACCCGCGCCGCATATCATGGGCGTTCTGCGCCCGCGATCCGCTCGGTAATGGACGGAGGGTGCGTCGATTTCTGCGGTGGCCTTCGACACGAGATCGTGACTAGAATCATGGTCATGACTGAAACGCTGCCGTTGGCGAACGTGAAGTCGAAGTTCTCCGAAATGGTTGCCCGAGTCGAGCACACCCACGATCGGATCATCGTCACCCGCAACGGTCGCCCCGCCGCCGTGCTCATCAGCCCCGACGAACTCGAGTCGCTCGAAGACACCCTCGAACTGCTCTCCGACCCCGACGCCATGCGCCAACTCGACGAGTCGCGACAGGCGTATGCCGCTGGCGATTTCGTGACGGGCGAGGAACTCCGCAGCCGCTACCTCGCCAAGTGAGCGCAGAGGAACCCGGCTACACGCTGCGTGTCACCGGTCCCGCTGAACGACAGCTCAACCGGCTACCCGAAGGCACTGCAGCCGCGATCGTCGAATTCATGCTCGGCGCACTCCTCGAGAACCCGCATCGGCTCGGTGGTGCCCTGCAGCGCGAGCTTGCGGGGATGCGCTCTGCTCGACGCGGCGTCTACCGCATCATCTACGAGATCGATGACGGCGAGCGGCTCGTGATCGTCTACCGCATCGAGCATCGCGCCACGGCCTACCGGCCCCGCTGATCGAAAGCCGCTCGGTAATCGCGCGGCCCACCGGCCACTTGGACGAGCGGTATCCGGCGTACTGCCCTGGGTCACCGTCACCCACCGCCAGCGCATAATCACTCGGCCGCAACCGTCCGGATGTCGATCCTCATGCGTTCACTTCGTTCGGGATGCGACCGGTGATTATGCAGTGCCCTCGGGACGCCCCGAGCTCCAACAGTTCGCCTGTTATCGGGTTCGGTATATCGGTGCCGTAACGCCAGGTTCGCAGCTCACATCCGACGATGAATAGCGCCTTGCGTTGTGTCTTCTCCGATGCGGTGGTCAGGTCCCGGAGTTGGGACCACCCGAACGCCCAGTGGAACTCCCAGCCGGGGAATGCCATGATGTCCCAGGGGTCACCGACGTCGGATCGGCCGAGTCGCGAGCGGATCTCACGAAGGGGAACGGGGCGTCATGGAGTACGAGTTCACTCAGGGGGAGCCGATCAGCGAGCACCAGGCCCTCGACCAGATCGCCGCGATGGGTCTCCACGGGTTGGCATTCGACGACGTCCACGACGAGGACGAGGTCTTGCACTGGCACGAGTTCGAGAGTGTCGCGTTCGTCATCTCGGGCACCGGCTCGTTCGCCGACGAGCACGGCAACGTTACCCACACCCAACCTGGGTGCCGGCTCCAGGCTCCGGCGGGTTGGCTGCATCGCACCCTGGCCGGTAGCGCGGGCCGGATCGTGATCGGCACGAACCTGCCCTACGGCGAGTGGACGATGCCGATCGACAAGGACCCCGCCGACCGGCCCGTCGAACTGGCGATCTGACCGCCGCACGAGCACCTTCGCCGGGGCGCTCGACAATCGAGAGCGCGACCGCCCGGACTCCCGCACGCCGATCGGTCCCTGGCCGGCGACTGCCGCCAATAACGCGCGGGCAGTAACCCGCGGGTCGGCCGCCGAGCGACACCGAAAGGATTCAACGCTGGCATGACGCAGCGGCC
This sequence comes from uncultured Ilumatobacter sp., assembly GCA_937919625.1. Classification (GTDB taxonomy): domain Bacteria; phylum Actinomycetota; class Acidimicrobiia; order Acidimicrobiales; family Ilumatobacteraceae; genus Ilumatobacter. The sequence goes on along the minus strand of CALFRK010000084.1, from coordinate 1,807 downwards.
CGACTCGGACCGTGGGTCGTTTGGAATTGTCTAGGGTGGCCACGGTCTTCGATGCGATCGTGTTGACCCTCGAGGGGATGGGGAGTGGGATGCAGGTACCTGAGGTTCGTTATGCCCGGTCGGGTGATCTTCGGCTCGCGTATCAGCAGTGGGGTGATGGGCCGCCGTTGATGATCATTCCGGATCTGATCTCGAACTGCGAGATCACGTGGGAGCACGAGTCGTATCGTCGAACGTACGAACACCTCGGCAAGCACATGTCCTGTGTGTATTTCGACAAGCGCGGGATCGGCATGTCGGATCGCTTCGACGAGGCACCGACTCTCCAGCAACGAAACGGCGACATCCTCGCCGTGATGGATGAAGTCGGTTGGGAGAGCGCCCATGTTGTCGGCCAGTCGGAAGGTGGCGCGATGGGCATCCTCTTCGCCGTCGAGCACCCCGAGCGCGTCGAGAGCCTGACTGTGATGAACACGTTCGTCCCCCCTGCGTATCGAGGTCGCCTCCGCGATTACCTCCGCGATGGTGACCCCCCGATACTGAGCGAGGAGGAGATCTACGCACACTTCATGAAGATCCTCGCGACGTGGGGGGAGGATGCGAGCTACCTCGTCGGCTGGGCGACGCCCAGCCAGGTCGGCAACGAACCGTTCACCCGCTGGATGGCCCGGCTGATGCGCTTCGCAGCAAGCCCCAACGACTTCGTCCGCCAACTCGACAGCATCTTCAACCTCGACGCCGGTGATGCTCCCGAACGGCTCACGATGCGCACACAGGTGCTCCACGTTGCCGGCGATCAGGAGCTTCCCGTTGCTGGCGGTCGCCTACTCGCCGACATCATCCCCGACGCCCGCTACCTCGAGGTCGAGGGTGCCGACCACTTCTCGTGGATCATGCCGAACTGGCGTGACGTGGCAGACGAGGTGATCAGGTTCGCTATCGGTGGAGAGATCAAACGAACGACGACACGTCAGTTCGCGGCGGTGATGTTCACCGACATCGTGAATTCGACGATGCAGTCGGCAGCTGTCGGCGACGAGGCGTGGCGAGCGATCCTCGACGGTCACGATCGCACCGCTCGTCGTGTGATCGACGAATACCACGGGCGAGTGGTGAAGAGCACAGGCGACGGCCTGCTCGCAACGTTCGACTCGCCGTCGGAAGCGGTCGATTGTGGTCTTCGCCTGTGCGACGAACTCCACGGCATCGGGATCGACATTCGAGCAGGTGTGCACGCCGGCCAGATCGAAGTGCACGACGACGGTGACATCTCCGGGATTGCCGTGAATCTCGCTGCACGCGTGGAGCAGCAGGCCGCAGACGGTGAACTCTGGGCATCGTCGACAGTTCGTGACTTGCTCCTCGGCGGTGATGTGGTGTTTGCGGAACGTGGCGAGCACGAACTCAAGGGAATCGACGGCGTATGGCGCCTGTTCGCCGTCGACGGTCGATAGCTGACCGCAACGCCGATTGCCTACGGCGTTGGGAGGCAGTGGAGAATTTCGGCAAATCGGCGTCGAGTGCTGCCATGGCCGACGATGAGATGCGACCGTATTCCTGTTCCTGCAAGCACGGCCAGTGTCACATATCGACATGCAGAATCGCGCGGTGCGTCGTGCGGCAACCGCAACACTCCGAAGCCTCTTTGTGTCAAGCCCCGATTTCGGGCGTGGTTCCTGGCGCGCGAGGTGGTGCCTCTGGCGGAGCCGGAGGCGTGGTCGTAGGGTTGGTTGTTGGGTCCGGGAGTGACCTATCCGAAGAGCCGGCCGTTCAGGATGTTGAGCCGGTCACGCTGGATTTCGTGTCG
>CALFRK010000083.1 GCA_937919625.1 uncultured Ilumatobacter sp. | reverse complement strand
CATCGATCGAGAATCCGTATGCCTGTGCGGCGGCTACGAACTCGCAATAGAAGCCATAGTCGCCGGTGCTGGCCGGCCCGGTAGCCACTAGATCGGCGGCGTCAGGGCGAATCACCCGAAACGAGGTCGTGACGTCTCGGACCCGACGAAATCCTGTGGCACGGGCCACGAGCAGGCTGGCGAGACGGCTGAGCAGGCTGCGCGGAACGGATGTGCCGGGGGCCGATCCACCACGCACCCAACGCGACCCGATCGTGAGCCCACTGCCCTTGGCGCGGAACGAACGAATCAGATCGGGTAGTTGACGGGCATCGTGGTGTCCGGACGGATCGAGTGTGACGAGGAAGTCGGGCGCGGCATGCTTGAATGCGTGTGCAAACCCGTCGCGCTGGGTGGTCCAGGCGGTTGAACCATTCGAGACGATGAGATCAAACTTAAGGCCGAGCTGATCAGCGACCCGGCCGGCGATCTCAATGCTGTTGTCGGTGCTGCCGGCATCGACAACCAGCACATCGAGGGCGATTCCGTCGGAGCGCAGCTCGGCGCGAGCGACTGCCAGCTCGCCGAGTACCGCCGCAATCGAGGCTGCGTGGTTGGCGGTCACCAAGATGACGGTCCCGTACATGCTGTGAGCCTAGGAGTTGGTTGTTTGGCGAGGGCCGCGGACCAGTCGGCCGGGTAGCTCGCCGGTGAACTGGTCGTTGGCAACCGTCTCGATCCCATCGACGAAGGTGTGGCGATACCCGCGGGCCTTCTGGACCAGCCGGGGGGCGCCACCAGGAAGGTCCCATGCCATGCGCGGCTTGCCGAACGTGAGGTTGTCGTAGTCGATCACATTGATGTCGGCCCGCATACCCGGTGCCAGAAGCCCGCGATCACCGAGCCCATACAGTTCAGCGGTCTGGCGAGTCTGGCGATGGATCACGTACGCGAGCGGCATCTTTGGCCCACGTCTACGATCACGGGTCCAATGGGTCAACATGAACGTCGGTGTGCCGCCGTCGCAGATCACCCGCACGTGAGCACCCGCATCTGCGAGGCCGATCCGGGTCGATGGGTTCATGTGCACTTCGTAGGTGTAACTGAGATCGCCGTAGCTGTAGTTGAAGAAGGGTGACGAGAGCATCCCGTGGCCGTTAGCCGTGAGCAGATGATCGATCGCCAACTGGATCGCCGGTGTACCCGTGCGGGCGGCGACCGAGGCGAGTGAATCGGATGGATCTGGTTCGTAGTCGATGTCGCCGTCGACGACGGCCCACGTCTTGGCCAGCGAATCGAGTACGGCAGTCTCGAAGACCCCGCCGTCGTCGGGAATCTCGTTGATCAGTCGGTCACGGATCGGGCCATCGGTCATCGCTGAACAACGTTCTGCGAGCGAGAGGGAGGCAATCTCCTGGTACGCAGGATGGAACATCAGCGGGTGATAGCTGCCTTCGAGACACATCAGTAGGCCGACGGTGCGGCCGTGCACCTGGGCGAAGATCGGGATGCCGTTCGCCCGGTCCTCGTCGAGCTTGGCCAGCACGTCGCGCCAGAGGTCGGGCGCCGTGTCCGTCTGGTTTAGATTGACGCAGACGGTGCGACCACTGCGGGCAACGAGCTGGCGCATCCAGGGCCACTCATGATCGGGCAGAATCGTGTGTTCGGGCGCGAACTGGAAGACGCCGTGTCCGACCTCTTGCATTGCGTCTGCGATGCCCAGCAACTCCTCGGCGTCGACCATCGTGCCCGGCACCAGGTGCCCCGATTTTGACCTGTGTAACGAGGTTCGTGAGGTCGAAAACCCGAGCGCACCGGCGGCAAGACCCTCAGCGACGAGGTCGGCCATCGAACAGATGTCGTCGGTGGTCGCCGGGTCGTTGGCGGCACCACGTTCACCCATCACATAGCCGCGCACGGCGGCGTGTGGCACCTGGGTTCCGATGTCGATCGCATAGTGACGCCGTTCGATGGCGTCGAGGTACTCGGGGAAGGTCTCCCATTCCCACTGGATGCCTTCGGTCAAAGCCGTCCCTGGAATGTCTTCGACGCCTTCCATCATCTCGATCAGCCACCCGTGCTTGTCGGGGGCGGCGGGGGCGAAGCCGACGCCACAGTTGCCGATTACGGCGGTGGTGACGCCGTGCCACGAGCTGGGCGTGAGAAATGGGTCCCACGTGACCTGGGCGTCGTAATGGGTGTGGACATCGACGAAACCGGGCGTGACCAGCAGGCCCGTGGCGTCGATCTCGCGTGTCCCTGGTGCGAGGCCGGTGCCGACTGCGACGATCAGCCCGTCTTGAACCGCAACATCTTCGACCCGGGCCGGCGCTCCCGAGCCATCGACTACATTGCCGCCACGGATCACGAGGTCATACATGGAACCAAACCGTAGTGTGGCTGGGTGTGTTCGACCCGGCGAACTAGCGCCGCAACCGCAGCGACAACCACCTGTTCGACAGTTGTGCAAGGCGATACCGACCTAGCCCCCGATGAAGCCATTCCCCACGACGAACAGCCACGTTCGAAACTCGAGCAGACCGCAACGGATCGGTGTCGCTCTGACGGCCGTCGTCGTTGCCATCCTCGGACTAGCCTTCGGTGCAGGGATAACGCTACGAGATGTCACAGAATCCGTGCAGCAGCGCTTGTACGGAGACCCTGACCCCGACTTCGGCCAGGCCAGAACCGTCGCCTCCGATCGATCGGAAACGATCAGCATCGAAGTGCTCTTGGCCCCGGCAGATCGCGGTCCAGGCGAGTGCCTCATCGGCCGGTCCGACTGGCGGGGCCCAACAGCGGATGGATCGACGGGCGTGACCGGCCAGATGGTTCATTGCTGGTTCGACGGGCCGGCTGTCGCCTGGGCTGATCCGGAGTTCCGGATCGTCAAACCGTCAGATCGATTCGGATTCGTGATGGAGATCCCGATCGGCCCAATCGGTGGGGGAGCGGTCGCACTGGTTGGCGCCGTGTATCAGGATGTCGAGTCGATCACCGTCGACTTCGGCGATGGCGCTCAATACACCTTCAACGTCGTGACCGCCGACGGATGGTTCGCGGCGATACTGCCCGATGGGGTCGCCGATATCGATCGCCTTGACGGCACGCTCGTCAACAAGATCGTGGCGTTGAAGCTGATCGATATCGAAGGCAGGGTGCTGGCGACGATCACACCTGAGACGGTTGGGCCATGATGGCTGGATGGATGCCCCGCAACTACTCGTGATTCGCCACGGTCAAACCGAGTGGTCGCGCTCGGGACGGCACACTGGTCGGACCGACATCCCACTCACCGACCAGGGGAGAGCGGAGGCCACCCACGCCGCCCGAACGTTGCGCGGTTGGGATCTGGCCGGCGCCTATGCGAGCCCGTTGCGTCGGGCCCGAGAGACGGCTGAACTGGTGGCGCCGATGTGTGGCCTGACGGTCGATGATGCGCTGATGGAGTGGGACTACGGCATCTATGAGGGAGAGAGCACGCCTGAGGTCCGAGTTGCCGTGCCCGGTTGGAGCGTTTGGACCCACGAGATCATCGGTGGTGAGTCGGTCGAACAGGTGGGCGACCGAGCCGACCGCTTTCTCGCCCGGTTCGACCGCGAAGTGCCGACCGGCAACGCTGTCGTCTTCGCTCACGGCCATCTGCTCGCGATCCTGATCGCACGTTGGTGCGGGTTGCCGACAGTCGAGGGGAGGCGGTTCGCGCTCGCGACGGCCACCGTCAGCCTGCTCGGCTGGCACCGCCAGGACCGAGTGATTCGAGCCCTGAATCATCGCTGCGGCGATGCCCTTCACCCCCCGTCGCGAACCTGATCGACGCTGAATGCCGACCGAAATCTCCGGCGCGGCAGAACATTTTGTCCAACTCGCCGGCAGATTGAGCGCGCCAGGCCCGGCGGGCGCTAAG
>CALFRK010000082.1 GCA_937919625.1 uncultured Ilumatobacter sp. | reverse complement strand
AGATCATCTTCACCGACGATGCCGGCGTGCACGTGTATCTCGTGAACCGGGTCGAGATCGTCGATCCGACGGCCATCTGGATCGTCGATCCGACCGAAACCGCCACCGCCACGCTGTTCGCCTGCCACCCGCCAGGGTCGACGGCCAAACGCATCGTGGTCTTTGCCGACCTGGCCCCCTGATGTCCGACGGCCCGGCTGGTGTCGGGCGATCGAAACGCCCGACCATCGCATTGCTCGCTGGCGCCCTGGTCGCCGTCTCGATGCCCCCGTGGGGTTTCTGGCCGCTCGCCTTCGTTGGTGTCATCGTGTTCGAGATTGCGCTCGGCGACTCGCTCACGCGCCGCCAACGTGCGTGGGCAGGCTTCGCATTCGGCGCCGCCTGGATGTACATCGGAATGGCGTGGATGTGGTACTTGACGGTGCCCGGCTACCTGCTGACGTGCGCCATGTTCGCAGGACTGCACGCCCTCGCCGCCGCTTTCGCGCCCACCGGGCCGTGGCGCACGATCGGTCGACCGGCAGCTCACACGCTGGTCGAGATCGTGCGCATGTCGGTCCCGTTCGGCGGTGCGCCACTCGCCACACTCGGCATCTCGCAGGCAGGTGGCCCGCTGCTCGGTATGGCTCGCCTCGGTGGCGTGATCCTGCTCACGTGGGTGGTGTTCCAGTTCGGCTTCGCCCTGGCTGGGCCGGCGCCCGCCGTTCCAAAGATGGTCGCCCGCAAACGCACAAGCGTCCGTGGCCAGCCGCACGGCGTCGGCGCCTTGGCTGCCATCGTCGTGTTGATCGTGCTGGCGGCGCTCGCCCCCGAAGGGTCGAACGTCGATGCCGAACCCCTCAAAATTGCGGCCGTGCAGGGCGGGGGCGACCAGGGAACGAGCGCCCTCGATGTGCCGAGCTGGCGGGTTACGCAGGCCCACCTCGACGCCACCGCCACGATCGAATCCGACCCCGAGCTCGACCTGGTGGTGTGGCCTGAGAACGGCGTCGACGTCAACCGCCAGCCGTTCGAGGGCAGCGAGGCCCATCTTGCCATCGCCGCCGAGGCTGCTCGTCTCGGCGTGCCGTTCTCGGTCGGCGTCACCGTCGATTCCGAGTTCTCGGCACACCCCAGCGACGACAGCTTCGTCAATGCTCAGGTGATCGTGACCCCAGACGGCAACGTGACCAGTTCGTACGAGAAGGTCCACATCGTGCCGTTCGGCGAATACGTACCGATGCGCGGCTTACTCCAAGCGCTGGGCGCTCCGCTCGATCAGATCCCGTCCGACGCCGTCCCGGGACGCGATCCCGCACGGATCGAGTTGCCCGACGGCACCCAGCTGGGCGTGATGATCTCGTGGGAGGTGTTCTTCGCAGAGCGCGGACGGGCCGCCGCCGACGGCGCGATTCTGCTCAACCCGACCAACGGAGCGAGCTATTCGGGCACGATCCTGCAAACCCAGCAGGTCGCATCGAGCAAGCTGCGGGCAGTCGAGACCGGTCGTTGGATCGTGCAGGTGTCGCCGACCGGCTTCTCCGCATTCATCTCGCCCGATGGCCAAGTGTTTCAACGAACCGACGTCAGTGAGCGCGAGGTGATCACGATGGATGTGCCATTGCGGCAAGGTTCGACCTGGTACTCCACGATCGGCGATTGGCCTTGGATCCTGCTCGTCATCGCCCAGCTCGGCACAGCGTTCTGGTTCGGCGAACGGCGCCCCCGCCGAGGCACTCGATCGACCGGCTGATTCGGCGGCGCTCGGCGCCGAGCCTCAGGTCTCGAGCATCAACGTGACGGGTCCGTCGTTCACGATCTCGACCCGCATCTCGGTGCGAAACTGACCCGTCGCCACGGTCGCACCCAAACTGCGCAAATGTTCGGCGACCCGATCGACCAGCGGTTCGGCCTGTTCCGGCCGGGCGGCGTCGATCCAACTCGGGCGACGACCCTTGTCGGTGTTGCCGTACAACGTGAACTGGCTGACGATCAACACCTCTGCCGACTCACCGATCTCAGCTCGATTGGCGAGTGAGCGGTTCATCACGCGATCAGCATCATCAAGGACTCGTAGATGCCAAATCTTCTCGGCCAGCTTGATCGCTCGTGCCTCATCATCGTCGTGGGTCACCCCGACAAACACACACAAACCAGGCCCGATCGCGCCCGCCACGCTGGACGAACCATCGGGGGCGACGACCTCGACGCCCGCTCGAATCACTCGTTGCACCACGCCCCGCATGACCGAAGACTGTCACGGCAGACCGGATCAGGAACAATGGGAACGTGACCAGCGAACGACCCGAGACCCTGCACATCGGCTCTGAAGCGACTGAGGTCGAGATCGACACTCGCCGTGGTGGCCGGATCGCCCAGATCACGTTTCGAGGCGTCGAGTTGTTGATCGGCAAAGATTCGGCGAGACCGCTTGGGGACCCGATGCGATGGGGGTGTTACCCGATGGCGCCGTGGGCCGGTCGGATCCGCGAAGGGCGATTCGAGTTCGACGGCCACGTCCATCAGCTACCGGTGGACGACGACGGTCATGCCATCCACGGCGTCGGATACACGTCCGCCTGGAGCATCGGCGACCACACCCCCACCTCGCTCGAGCTATCGCTCGAGCTACCCACCGACGGCACGTGGCCATTCGGAGGCAACGCTCATCAACGGATCTCAGTCGACGGCGACGGCGACGGCGACGGCGAGGAGATCGTGCTCGAACTGGCGGTCACCGCCGACGATCAACCGTTCCCGGCTGTGGTCGGCTGGCACCCATGGTTCCGCAAGCCCGATCGGCTCCAGTTCAACCCGGTTGCGATGTATCGGCGGGTCGACGGGATCGCCATCGATGAGCGGATCGATGCACAACCCGGGCCGTGGGATGACTGTTTCGTCAACGTAGAACCAGTCTTGGTCACGATCAACGGCATCAGGGTGCGCTTGACATCCGACTGCACAGAGTGGGTCGTGTACGACCAGCCCGAACACGCCACCTGCATCGAGCCACAATCCGGTCCACCCGATGCGTTCAACATTCGGCCCGATGTGCTCGAGCCCGGTCAGACACTGAGCCGATCGTTCCGGATCGGGCTCGCCCGCTGATACCGGCGATCTGACAAGCCCTTCGCGGCAGTGATCGTGACGAGCCGGCCCCGTTCTCGTTATTACTCAACGGTAACGGGCCGCCGATAGCCTGTCCGGATGCCGAAATCGGCCGGGCTCGAACCGGACGCGCCCCTGTCGCTCGCCTATCTGACCTACCGGGGGAAGCCACACGTCGGCGGCCAGGGCGTCTACACACGCCATCTCACGAAGGCCCTGGTGGATCTCGGCCACTCGGTCGAGGTGCTCGGCGGACAGCCATACGCCGTTCTCGACGAGCGCGTCAAACTCACCAAGCTCCCCAGCCTCGACTTGTTCAACGACCAGTACCCGGGCCGCTTTCCCGCCTACTGGGAGTTCAAGACAAGGTTCGACTTGCTCGAGATCGCCCAGTTCTCCACCGGCGTCTTCCCTGAGCCGCTGGCGTTCAGCGCCCGCGTGAACGCCCATCTCAGCGACCGGCTCGGCGAATTCGATCTGGTGCACGACAATCAGTGCCTCGGCTACGGCATCGCCAAGCTAGAAAAGAAGCTGCCGCTGATTGTCACGCTGCATCACCCGATCACGCGTGACCGGATGCTCGAGATGGAAGCAGCGCCCAGCCGCTTCAAGCGCTGGTCGATCGGGCGCTGGTACAACTTCGTCAAGATGCAGGGCAAGGTCGCCGCACAGATGCCGCGTGTGGTGGTGGTCAGCGAGAACTCGATCCAAGACATCCACACCGACATGGGGGTCGATCTCGATCGCATGCGGTTGGTGCCGGTGGGCGTCGATCCCAGTTTGTTCAAACCGATCGAGGGTGTACGGCAGATCCCCGGTCGTCTGATCACCACCGCCTCCGCAGACGTGGCGCTCAAAGGGCTCGCCTACCTGATCGAGGCGATGGCCAAGCTGCGCGCCGACGGCCACGACATCACGCTCACCATCGTCGGCAAGCCCAAGCCGGGCAAGTCGATGGACCTGATCGACCAATACGGGCTCGCCACAAACATCGAGTTCGTGTCGGGTGTCACCGACGAGAGGATCGTCGAGTTGTACAGCCAGGCCGAACTGGCTGTCGTGCCCAGCTTGTACGAAGGATTCAGCCTGCCGGCGATCGAGGCGATGTGCTCTGGCACTCCACTCGTGGCCACCGACGGTGGGGCCCTACCCGAGGTCACCGGAACGCCGGGCGAAACGGTGTTCCGGTGCCGCAAAGGAGATGCCGACGACCTGGCCAACACGATCCGTGAGGCACTCGCCAACCCCGACGCCCGCGCTCGCGTCGGCGGGGCCGGTCGCCAGCGAGTGCTCGAACGCTGGACCTGGACGCGATGCGCAGAGCTCACCGTCGAGCAGTACCGCGAGGTGCTCGCAATGCCCCAGAACATCGAGAAGTTGCGCCGCAACGGGCGTCTCTGAGCATCGACAGCGCAGAACAGAACATGTTGACCATCCGATTCGACAAACTGGGACTCCGCCCCGGTGACCGCGTGCTCGACGTCGGAGCAGGATTTGGCCGCCACGTCTACGAATGCGCCCGCCGCGGGGCCCACGTCGTCGCCCTCGACTATGCCGCCGACGAGGTCACCGATACCCGCAACACCCTCGGGGCAATGGTCGTAGAAGGCGAGATCACGGCCGACAAGTTGATCGGCGTGCTGCGCGGCGACGCCCGCAAGCTGCCGTTCCCCGATCACAGCTTCGACACCGTTATCACCTCGGAGGTACTCGAGCACATCCAGGACGACGTTGCCGCGATCACCGAGATGGTTCGGGTCCTCAAGCCGGGCGGACGCTTCGCCGCCACCGTCCCAGCGTGGTTCCCCGAAACGATCAACTGGAAGCTGTCCGACGAGTACCACGCCCCCAAGAGCAAGGGTGGACACGTTCGGATCTACGCCAAGACCGAACTGCGAGCCAAACTCCGCTCGGCTGGGCTGGACGTCGACGGCTATCACCGTGCGCACGCTCTGCATTCGCCGTATTGGTGGCTGAAGTGTGCGGTCGGGCCCCGCAACGACGATCATCCGGCGGTCGCCAAGTACCGCAAGTTCCTGGAGTGGGACATCGTCGAACAACCCACGAGTACTCGCGTTGCCGAACGGGTGTTGTCTCCCGTGCTCGGGAAGAGTTCGGTCCACTACGCCACCAAACCGCGCGCTGAGACAACCGGTACGCGACCGTGAGCACGGTCCCCGATCTCCCAGGAGTGCTGTCGGCCGACGAGGTCATACAGTCGGGCGAACACCTCGCTTCATTGCAGACCGCGAGTGGCATGATCCCATGGTTCCCCGGCGGTCACAGTGATCCCTGGAACCACATCGAGTCGGCGATGGCGCTCGATGTCGCCGGGTTTCATGTCGAGGCCGAACGGGCCTACGAGTGGTTGGCCGACATCCAACGCCCCGATGGCAGCTGGCATAACTACTACGTGCCCGACGGCGACCGCGACGACACCATCGAAGAGACCAAGCTCGACACCAATGTGTGTGCGTACATCGCGACTGGCGTGTGGCACCACTGGCGCAGCACGTCCGATCGCGGTTTCGTCGACAACATGTGGCCCAACGTCGAACGGGCACTCGACTGGGTGTTGTCGCTGCGCCGCCCCGATGGGCTGGTGTTGTGGGCCGTCGAACCCGAGGCGCATCCGTGGGACTACGCCCTGCTCACCGGTTCGGCGTCGATCCAACACGCCCTGCGCTGTGGCGCCGCAGTCGGGATGGCGACCGGATCGCCGCGCCCCGACTGGGTCGAGGCCGCAGACGTGATGTGCACCTTGATCGGCCACGCTCCGCTCTCGTTCCAGCCCAAGACACGGTGGGCCATGGACTGGTACTACCCAGTGCTGACCGGTGCAATCGCCAACGAACCCGCCAAACAGCGGCTCGCCGAGGGTTGGCCGACGTTCGCCATGGACGGTCTCGGAATCCGGTGCGTGTACGACGAGCCGTGGGTCACGGCGTCCGAAACGGCCGAGGCATCGCTCAGCTACGCCGCCATTGGTGACATCCGCGCCGCCACCGAATTGCTGGCGTGGACCCGCCCACACCGTGTCGACAACGGCGCCTACCTGACGGGCCTGGTACACCCCGACCGAATCGTCTTCCCCGCCGACGAGCATTCGTCATACACGGCCGCTGCCGTAATTCTGGCTGCCGACGCGATCGCCGGCGCCTCACCTGCCAGCGACATGTTCGTCGCCGCCCACCTCCGCACCAGCGTCTGACGGAGTTCGACGGGGTTCAGTCTGGTCGGATGATCTCGAACAGATCGGTGGCATTGCTGTACTGATTTCCGACGTGGCGGCCGACGGCCCGCAATCTGGCCTGGTCGATCCGCGTGCCATCGAGGATCTCGTCGGCGATATGAAACTCGACGGCCTCACCGATCACCAGTGCATTGCCCGCCTCGGGGTGGCCGACGTCGATGATCTGGATCACGACACACTCGATGTTGGCCTTGCATTCGCCGACCATCGGCGGGCGAACGGTTGTCGAGGGCACGGCGGTGAGACCGGCAGCTTTGAACTCGTCGACGTCGGCGGGCAAGCTGGCGGCGGTCGCGTTCATGGCTTCGACAACCTCGGCCGTAACGACGTTGATCGTGAACTCGCCGACCTCACGGACGTTGGCGAGCGTGTCTTTGCGGCCCCCGCGCCCCGGTGAGAACACGAACGTGGGGGGCATCCCGCTGACCGCGTTGAAGAACGAATACGGAGCGAGGTTGGCTGTGCCATCGGCCGAGATACTCCCGATCCAGCCGATCGGGCGTGGCACGATCAGCCCGGTCGTCAGCTTGTACGGGTCGGCGCCCGACATTTCGGCGACCGTGAACCTGTGCTTGTGGTTTGGTTGACCGACCATCACGACTCCTCTTCGGGCTCTGAACCTCGGGCGACGGATCACCAGGGCGACGTGCAGAGGATATCTCGCTGGTTCCGCGACGTGATCTGGATAGAGCTCCAGCAGTCGGGGCCAAATGCGTTACCTCCGGTGCCTGGCACCTGCGGAACCGCGTTCTACACTGCCGGGCGTGTCACCACTGCTGCAGACCAAAGCCGCTCGCACGATTCTGAGCATCTGGGCATGGTTCGTGCTGGGCGTTGCCGTGTTGACCATCGTTCCGATGGTGGCGATTCTGCGACTGGTCACGGCTCCGTTCGACAAGGGCGCCTATCACGCCGGACTGCTGTTTCGGAAGATCGCCGTGATCCACCAGAGGCTCAACCCACTCTGGAAGTTCAGCGTGTCGGGCGAGATACCCACCGATGGACGCATGCCTTTCGTGGCCGTCGCCAACCACGAAAGCTTCGTCGACATCCTTCTGATCTCGCACCTCCCGTTCGAGATGAAGTGGATGTCGAAGAGCGAGTTCTTCAAGATCCCGCTGCTGGGATGGGCAATGTGGCTGGCCAAGGACATCCGTCTCCAGCGCGGCGACAAGAAATCGAGAGCGAAGGCCCTGCTCGAATGCCGCGACCGACTCGAAAACAGGGTCTCCGTGATGATCTTCCCCGAGGGCACTCGGTCGAAGTCGGGTGAGTTGCAAGACTTCAAAGATGGTGCCTTTCGGATCGCGATCCAGGCCGGCGCCCCGATCCTCCCGCTCGCAGTGGTAGGCACCCGCGATGCGTTGATCAAGCACGACTGGCGATTCGGCTACAGCCATGCCGAGGTGCGGGTGCTCGATCCGATTCCCACAGAAGGCCTCACCAAAAACGATGTCGCCGATCTGCGAGATCGCACTCGCGCTGTGATAGCCGACGCGCTCGACACGATGCGCGCCGAGCGAACCGCGGCCGGGTAGCTCGCGATGCAGGCACCCGTCCGGCTGCTGTTCGCGCTCAAGCCGAAGGTCCCGGCCGGGGTGCTCGCCGCCACCGCCGTGAGCACCGTCGTCTTTGCCGCCACCCCGTTCCTCGTCAAGGGCGTCGCCGTCGATCAACACGTCGACGTGGCTACGGTCGGCGTGATCTCCACGGCCCAACTCGGTGGATTCATGCTGACCTCATGGGGCGCCGGCCGATTTCTGCGCCCACGTCGCAGAGTGATGGTGGTCGCTGTGCTGGTCGGACTACTGGCCAACGCGGCATCTGGCCTGGCACCCTGGTTCAGCCTGCTCGTCACCGTTCGTTTTCTGAGCGGCATCTCATTGGGCCTGATCTCGTGGATCGCCTGGGCCGAAGTGTTTGGCAACGACGAGAAGGTCGGCGACGTCGCCGTGATCGGACCATTGGTCGGCACCATCAGCGCTCCGTTGATCGCGATCTTGATCGACGCGTCCGGCGTCGATCTGTTGTTCTACGTGCTCGCAGGACTGCACCTGATACCGCTGGCATTCATCCGCAAGACACGCCTCGACGCGGCCGCCCGACCACGCCAACCTCGCCACCGACCAACCAGGGCGGCAGCCGCGATCCTGGTCTGCCTAGGCGTCACGACGTTGGGCGGATCTGCGGTGTTCGTGTTCGCCGCCGTGATCGGTCAGGACAATGTCGGGCTGAGCGCATTGGCCGTGTCGTTCGTATTCTCGGCGAACGCCCTCGCCGGCGTGCCATCGGCTCGCTACCGGGGACAACGCCCGCTGCCCGGTCTGTGGATGACACTCACCGGGGCAATGGCCGTGCTCGTCACCAATATCCAAGAACCAATCGTGTTCTGGTTGGCATTACCGATCTGGGGTTTCTCATTCTGGATGGGCATCCCCGGCGTGTACTCGCTGCTCGCTCAACGATCCCAGTACCCCGAAGAGCGCGCCGGTGACGCCCAGGCGATCATGGCCGCCGGGCGAATGCTCGGCCCGCTGCTCGGGGGCGCAATGTTTGCGTGGTCGGTGCCGGCGCTCGGGCTGACCGCTGGGGGTTTGATGATCTCGGCCGGCCTGACGATGGTCTATATCGAATGGCGGATCCATCCCTGGGTGTTCGGCGGCCTGGTCAGATCGTGACCGCTCCCGCCGCGGTGTGATCAGGCGTGGGTGCCGAACCGACGCAAAGTCGGCGCCGGACCGGTCATGTCAACCCGCGCGGGTGAGGACTCGTAGCGAGCCGGTCACGGAGACCAGCTCGAAACGGCCGCTGGCGAGCGCAGGCAGGTAGATCTGCTCGTAGGGCGGGCGACCCCCGTCAGCCGGGTCTGGAAACACGTCGTGGATGGCGAGCGTGCCGCCACGCGCCACGTGAGGCGTCCAGCCCTCGAAGTCATCACGGGCCGGTTGGACACCGTGTCCGCCGTCGATGAACAGGAATCCGAGCGGAGTCGTCCAGTGATGGGCAACGATCGGCGACCTGCCGACGACGCCGACTACATGGTCTTCGAGACCAGCATCGTGCACTGCACGGCGAAAGAACGGCAGCGTGTCCATCTTGCCGACCCGCTGATCGATCACCTCGATGTCGTGGTGCTCCCAACCAGACTGATTCTCTTCTGATCCACGGTGGTGGTCGACGGCGAACAACACTGTGCCCGCCGTTCGGGCGGCGTCGCCGAGCCAGACCGTCGAACGCCCACAATACGAGCCAACCTCCACCCACGGTGCACCTGGCACCGCTGCACCGGCATCGAGCGCCGCGGCATGCAGAGCATCGCCCTCGTGCGGGGGCATGAACCCCTTGGTCGCAAGGGCCAGCCCACGAAGCACAGGATCGATCAACACGTCGGCCAGGTTACGGTGCCGAGCGGCCGCCCGGCCTCGCCACTCGAGCGCCAAGATCAGCGGGAACCGACCAGCGGGCGTCGGCGTCCAATCAATATGCGTGCACTACCAGCGATCCTCGTGACCATCGCCCTCGTCACCTCCGCCTGCTCCGACGTCGCCCCCAATGCGTCACCGAACAGGACCGATCCGACAACAAGCGACACAACCGCCAATCGGCTCGGCAGCAATCCGCTCGCCACCGACGCCGGCAACACCGGCTCGGGCCGGTTTCTGCGGGCGCTCACCCCATTCGCCGACTGCAGCGCATTTCTCGACCATGTCAAGGCCGTCGCCGGTGACCGGGTCGGGCCGTATGGCCTCGACGGCGGTCGGGTCGACTACCTCCAAGACGACATGATCATGGAAGAGATGGCCGCCGACGGTGATTCCGCGGCAGTACGAGCGGACCAGCCGGCAGGCACACCCGCATCAGCACTCCCGGCTGCCTCCGGCGATGATCTGGACAGCAGCGACGGGTCGTTCAGCGGCACCAATGTGCAGGAGCTCGGGATCGACGAGCCCGACATCATCAAGACCGATGGCGATCGGATTCTAGTCGTCAGCCAGAACCAGCTCAGCTATGTCGACATCTCCGGTTCCGAGCCTGTGCTGACCGACCAGATCACGCTGGAGGAGGGCTGGGGCCACGAACTGTTCTTCCTGGGCGACCGGGCGCTGCTGTTCACCAATGGGGGAAACTGGGGCGGCCCGATGCCAGTCGAGCCGATCCTCGACATGCCCGCAACAGGCCAGTCGGACGGCTCAGAGGTGCAGTTCGCCGAGCAGCCGGTCAGGGACGACTTCTACGAACCGGAGTACTACGGTCCCGCCGCGCTCGTGTTCGAGATCGACCTGTCCGACCCGAACAATCTGTCGCTCTCCGGGTCGATGCGGATCGAGGGTCAGTACCTGAGTGCCAGGGCGATCGGCGATCACGTGCGGCTCGCCGTGTCGAGCAGCCCCAACCAGCTGCCGTGGTTGTACCCACAGAATTCGAACGGCGAGGAGCGTGCGACCGAAGCCAACCGCCAGATCATCGACGAATCGACACTCGATGACTGGATTCCGTCGTACCGGCTGAACGGACGCGAGGTGTCCGACGGCGGCCCACTGCTGGCGTGCGGGCGGATGCACCATCCGACCGAGTTCTCCGGCTTCGAGGTGGTCTCGGTGCTCGATCTCGATCTCAGCCGCGGGCTCGACGTCAGCTTCGACCCCAACCACGCGGTCGGCGTGCTGGCGAGCGGCCAGACGATCTACAGCTCCAGCGACCGGTTCTATGTCGCCACCACAAAGTGGGCCGGCGCCGACCTGGCCAACGACCAGGCCCGTTTCCGCCAGTGGTCTGAGGACTACGAGACCGACATCCACGCCTTCGCGATCGCGCCCGGCGAGCCGACCGAATACGTGGCTTCTGGCACCGTTCGTGGCAGCTTGCTCAACCAGTTCTCGCTCGACGAGTACGATGGCTACCTGCGCGTGATCGGCACCGACGGTTCACCGTGGGACGACCGCAACCAGAGCGAGACCCGCCTCGTCGTGCTCGACGAACAGGGCGACCGACTCGTGCCGGTCGGCGAAGTCGGTGGGATCGGCAAGGGCGAATCACTGTTCTCAGCTCGTCTCATGGACGACATCGGGTTCGCGGTCACGTTTCGCCAGACCGACCCGTTCTACGTGCTCGATCTCAGCGAACCCACGAACCCCCGGATCGCCGGCGAACTGAAGATCCCAGGGGTCTCGACCTATCTCCACCCGCTCGGCGGTGGAATGGTGCTGGGAATCGGGCAGGACGCCACCGATGACGGCCGCCAGACCGGGCTCAAGCTCAGTCTGTTCGACGCCAGCGACCCGACCGACCCACGTGAGGTGTCGGTGTGGACGATGCCCAACTCGTACTCCCCCGCCGAGTCCGACCACCGCGCCTTCCAGATCTTCGGCTCGACCGCGATCCTGCCGGTGAAGAACTGGAACAACCAGTTCAACGGGATGATCCTGTTCGAGATCGGCGAGACGATCATCGAGATCGGCCGGGTCAGCCACGTTGATGATGACGGATCATCCGACTGCCGCCTTCTCAGCAGCAGCGACGTACCGGAAGACAGTGAGTTGTGGTGGATGGCCAACGAACCGTTGATCCGCTTCCAGCTGTGCGGCGCCGACAACCGTGGCGGCTGGGGCAACGACGGTTGCGAGATGATCCCCGTCGACGACATCCGACACTGGTTTGGCGACGAATCGATCGGTGACGAGGTGATCGCCACGCTGGGCGCTAAGCCCGATGATCGCTTCGAGATCTGCTACCCGGACGACTACTACCAGGAGCAGATCCAGCGCAGCCTGGTTGCGAACGGCGTGCTGTGGACGATGTCGTCGTCTGATCTGCAAGCCAACGATCTCGGATCGCTCGACCCGATCGTCAAGTTCGCCCTGCTCTGACGGGTCGGCCGGCGCGACTCAGCCGTGGGTGTCGGCCAGCGCCTGCACCTCGTCGATGCCGTCGCCCAACTCCGACCAGATGGCCGAGGCGATTGCCGCGACAGAGCTGTCATCTCGGGCGTGATCCACGACCAGTCCGGAGGCGACCAAGCGCCCGGCCAAGGTCGTGAGCTGTGGGAGACGTGCTGACCAGAGGTCGAGCTGACTCGACCAGAACACGCCGGTGTGGGTCGGGAACAACAGAGCCAGCACCGACCACTCGGAGATCGCAAGCTGCTCGATCTCTGGCCAGTTGGCGGCCATGAAAGTGTTGATGTCGCGCATCCGTTCGATGCCCCGGAAGATCGGATCGGGCGCCAGTACTCGAACACCGCGAACCGGGCTGAGCCGGATCGCTGCGAGGCATTGTACGCACGGCTGGAGCGTGGTGTGGAGCACCAACCCGTCGTGCTCGTGCCGACGGTTCTTCAGTTTGGCGAGCACGTTCATCTCGGCGTGCGCCAGTGATGTGCCTGCCAATACGTCGTCACCAGGATCGTGCTCGAACAGCCGGTTTCGCCCGGTCGCCACCTCGCTGCCGTCGCCGCGTACAGCGACGGCGCCGATACCCAGGCTGCCGGCCCGGACCGATTCCCAAGCCAACTCCAGTGCCCGCTGCATCGGCTCATCGAGTGCGGCGAGAGAACGCTCGACGGCATCGCCCATGTCGACATGGTAGGGGGTGGCCCACGTGGCAGCATGGGGCGATGGCGGATGCACTACAGAATCTGATCGAACTACTCGATCTCGAACCTATCGAGGTCAATATCTTCCGCGGCGTCCAGCCCGACGAAGACCGCCAACGTGTGTTTGGTGGCCAGGTTGCGGGGCAGGCATTGGTGGCGGCGGCGCGTACTGTCGACGAGCCGGGACGCCACGTGCACTCGCTGCACGCCTATTTCCTGCGTCCCGGCGACCCGAGCGTGCCGATCCTGTACGAGGTCGACCGGCTGCGCGACGGCCGCAGCTTCACGACCCGTCGTGTCGTGGCGATTCAGCACGGACGACCGATCTTCAATCTGCAGGCCAGCTTTCACACCCCCGAACCGGGCCTCGACCACTATAGGAAGGGGCCCGACAATGTGCCGCCCGCCGAGTCGTTGCCCGGTTTCCGCGAGCGGATGGGATCCCACCGCGAACGTATGGGCGAGTGGTATGACCGCCCACGGCCGATCGACACCAGGTATGTCCCACCCGACCCGGCCCTCGAACCCGGCATAAAGTCCGAGGGGCAGCTCGTGTGGATGCGCGCCGATGGGACCCTGCCCGACGATCCAGTCCTACACGCCTGCATCGTCACCTACGCCAGCGACATGTCGCTGCTAGATACGGCACTGCGCCCATTCGGAATGTCGTCGTTCACCGACAATTTGATGATGGCCAGCCTGGATCATGCGATGTGGTTTCACCGGCCGTTCCGAGCCGACGAGTGGATGCTGTACTCGCAAACCGCGCTGTCCAGCTCTTCGGCGCGCGGCCTGTCCGGCGGGTCGATCTACAACACCAACGGGGAACTCGTCGTGAACGTCGTTCAGGAAGGCTTGATCAGGGTAATTTCGTGACACTCCGAACTGCGCTGGCGCCCGCACTGCTGTTGGTGGTGGCTGCTTGCGCCCACAACGGCGCCCAATCCGACCAGGGTTCGGCCGTGATCATCACCACCACCACGCCGGCGACAACGGCCCCGGCGTCGACAACGGCGGCGAGAACTCCTGACCCGGCGGCGGGGGCCGACGCCGCACCCGTCACGCCATCGACTACAACATCGCATCCGCCCGCCACGACAGAGCCGTCGCCCACCGTGGGCGACCCGAAGGTGGCGGCGATCGCTGTGGCCGAATTCGACCAGCCGGTCGATCTGGCGGTGCGTCCTGGTGATCACGCCCTCTACATCGTCGAACAGCCTGGAAGAGTGGTGCGCCTCATCGGCGATGAGCGCACTGTCATCGCCGACCTCACCGACCGCACGGCCTCCAGCGGCGAGCGTGGACTGCTCGGGCTTGCCTTCTCGCCCGATGGGCGCACCGCCTACCTCGACTACACCGACGTCGCAGGTGACACGGTGATCGCCGAGTACCCGATCGATGGTGATGGACACTTCGACATGCAAGCGGAGCGGATCGTGCTCACCATCGACCAGCCGTACAGCAATCACAACGGTGGCGACCTCGAGATCGGACCGGATCGGATGCTGTACATCGCGGTCGGTGATGGCGGTTCCGGGGGTGACCCCGAACGCAATGCGAGCGACCCGTCGACGCTGCTCGGATCCTTGCTACGTATCGACCCCCATCCCGATCGCGATCAGCCCTACACGATTCCGGCCGACAACCCCTTCGCCGACGGCAGGTTCGGCGATCTGGCGGGTGCCGCCGAGGTGTGGTCGTGGGGTCTCCGCAATCCGTGGAGATTTGCCTTCGACCCTGTTAACGGTGATCTCTGGATCGCCGATGTCGGCCAAAACGAAGTCGAGGAAGTGAACCTGGTGTCACCCATCGGGGGAGTCACCGCAGGGCGCGGCGTCAACTTCGGTTGGAGCGGATTCGAGGGCGATCAACGTTTCAACAGCGACGTTGTCGACTCAGGGCCCACGATGCCCGTGCTCACGTATCGCCATGGTCACGACGGATGCTCGATCTCTGGTGGAGTGCCCTACCGCGGCGACGCGATTCCCGATCTGGCTCCGGCATTCGTGTACAGCGACTATTGCTCGGGCATCGTGTGGGCGCTCGACCTCGACGGCCAACGCAACATCACCTTGCTCGACGGCTTCGACAGTGTGTCGTCTGTGCGTGCTGGTCCAGACGGTGAGATCTATGTGCTCGAACTCGGCGGCACACTGAACCGGCTGATTCTCGTCTGACAGGCGACCACAACCGGGTCGCAGTCAGCTGACGCGTTCGAACTCGATGTGGCGACGAACCGGGTCGGCCACGACCAGTCGGACCCGCAGGTCGTCGCCCGGATCGACTCGGCGGGCATTCATCCGGGCCAGCACGGCGGGGTCGCTGATCTGCACTTCGACACCCCACTCGCCCTCGTCGACGACGACCGCCTCGAAGATCTCGCCTTCCCGCCCCGACAGCACCACCGCCTCGGCCAGGTCTAGCGCTTGGCGTTCGGCCTGGTTGGCGCGCTGGTCGCCCTGCGACATCGCCTTGGGCAGCCGGTCGAAACCGGCCAGGATCGCCTCTGGAACCGAGCGCCCGTTGGCGACCGCCAATGCAGCCTCGATGACGTACCGATCCTGCAGCCTCCGCAACGGCGCCGTGGCCTGGGCGTATGTCGCCGCCACTGCCGAGTGCCAAGGGCGATGCTCGGGATCGAACGGGGCGTAACCCGCACCACCGGCGGCGCGCCGCACGGCGATCAAGAATGCCGATGTGCGCGGATCATGGCGAGGTAATGATCGCTCGAACGTGGCGAGCGGCACGTCGTTCGGCCACACGAGACCAAACGCTCTGGCTGAATGCCGAAGCTTTCGGTACCGACGCTCGTCGACGTCGGGCATCACTCGAAATAGCCCGGTGCCGGCCTGGTACAACGCCTCGCCGATCGCCAGGTTGCAGGCCAGCGACAGCGCCGCATTCTGCTCCTCGGACTCGAGGCGGGGCCGAAATCGCAGCACAAAGCGGCCGTCGTCGAGCCGGTCGATCTCCTGTTCGGGGAACTCGACCCGCGGCGCCCCGCGGGCATCCTCGGCGAGCCGGATCCTTCGATTCAGCTCGTCAAATCCTGTCGGAAGATCGGCCGGCGCCACGGCGTCGTAGGCCAACTTCGCCTGATTCCGAACGATCGCCCGTTCGGCCCCGTCGAGCGAGGTGATGCCATCGACGCCGACCCGCACCGTGAAGACCACCGCTGGGCGATCGACGTTAGGCAAAAGGCTGGCGGCACCTTCCGACAGCAACGGTGGATACAGCGTGGCACGCCGATCGGGCAGGTACACCGTGACGGCGCGTTCGAACGCCTCGACATCGAGCGCGTCACCCGGCTGCACGAACCAGCCGACGTCGGCGATCGCGTATTGCAGAATGATGTCGTCGCCCGCCGCCTCGATCGCAAAGGCTTGATCAAGATCGACCGAAGAGGCCGGATCGAGTGTGACGAACCGACGATCGGTACGGTCGATGTGGTCACTTCCGAAGGGCTTGGCGGCGGCCGCCTGGGCGGCCACCAGCACCTCATCGGAAAACGAGACAGGAATACCGCAGTCGACACGAATCTTGTCGAGGCCGGCGGCCATCGCCGTGGTAGCTCGGCTGCGGAGACGCACCGTCAGCGCCGCGCCCCCATGAACATGCCCTTCAAGGCGTCGTAGTGCTCGATCACATGGCCGGCGCCGAGCACGACGGCTTCGAGCGGAACATTCGACATCCGTACCGGCACCTCGGTCTCGCGCTCGATCCGTTCGGCAAGTCCGCGCAGCAGACCGCCACCACCGACGAGATACATGCCGCGCACGAGGAAGTCTTGCGACAGCTCGGGCGGCGCCTTCGCCAGGCAACGAATCACCGACGACACGATCGACGAGACAACATCGTCGATCGCATAGCGCACCTCCTCCGGGGTGAGCACGACCGTTTTTGGGAGGCCTGTCATCAGATCGCGACCGCGCACCTCCGCCTGCGACTCATCGGGCATCGGGTGCGCAGAGCCGATCGCCATTTTGATTTCCTCAGCCGTGCGTTCGCCAACGGCGATGCCGTGCTCGCGACGGATGTAGTTCTGAATCGCGGCGTCGATGTCGAATGATCCGACGCGCACGGCCTCGATCGCCACGATCCCGCCCAGGCTGATGACCGCCGTCTCGCTGGTGCCGCCACCGATGTCGATCACCATGTTGCCGACCGGCTCGTCGATCGGCAGGTCGGCGCCGATCGCGGCTGCCATTGGCTGTTCGATCAAGTTGGCGTCAGCGGCGCCGGCTCGGCGGGCAGCGTCGGTGACCGCCCGCCGTTCGACCTCGGTGATCGCCGAGGGGACGCAGATCACGACCTTTGGGCGCGTAAAGCGGCTGACGCCGACGCGCTGCAAAAGCAGGCGAATCATCCGCTCGGTGATCTCAAAGTCGGTGATCGCACCACCGCGCAACGGGCGAACCGCGACGATGTAACCGGGGGTACGCCCGATCATCTGCCAGGCCTCGCGCCCGGTCGCCAACACCTCGCCTGTTTGGCGGTTGAGAGCGATCACAGAGGGCTCGTTGAGCACGATCCCGCGGCCCTTCATGTACACGAGCGTGTTGGCGGTGCCGAGGTCGATCGCCAGGTCACGTGCCATGTTGATCATCCTCGTCGTCGGCACCGTCGTCGGCCGATTCATCCGGCGTATCGCTCGCATCGGCACCGGTCGGCCGTGGGTCGATCCAGGGATCGATGCGAGGCTCGTTGCGGTCGGACGTGTCGTACATTTGATCGATCACTGGACGACGGGCCTCTGGTGACAGCGCGTCAATCTGACGACGAAACGAGTCGACGCCGTCGCTGGATCGCCGCGACCTCGACACGACCACCAGGATCAGGACGATCACCAACAATCCGATGATGGCAGCGGCGAGCGGAGTCATCAGGTGGAACTCGGCGAATCCGACATCGAGGGCGCGCCTGCGACGTCTGTGGCATCGACCAGCTCAGCGGCATTCGTGCCCCAATCTGAGCCGCCCTCCCAGACCTCACGTTTCCACACCGGCACGGATACCTTGAGGGCGTCGATCGCGAACCGGGCGGCGGCAAACGCCTCGGAGCGGTGTGGAGCAGACACGGCGGCGACCACCGAACTCTCACCGAGTTCAAGCCTGCCGATCCGGTGCACAAGGGCGACCCGGCCGGTATCGGCCCAGCGCCCGCGAGTCTCGGCGACGACCTCTTCCAGCTTCGGAACGACCATCTCTTGGTACGCCTCGTACTCGAGGAATTGCACGCCGACGCGTCCGTCGGCATGATCGCGGACGGTGCCACTGAACAGCACGACGGCCCCGCAATCTGGTTGGACACACCACTCGTAGATCGAGCCGATCGGGAGCTGTGTGTCTGTCAGGCCAAGCCAGTCGTCGCCTTGGGCAGGGGGATTCACAGTGGCATCGTAGCCGTACCCTCAGGCGCGCGACGTCCGCTCGTGTTGCGCCTTCACTACGATCTCGCAACTGTGGAGCGTGGTCCTGTCCCACCGCACGAGCGAACATGGCGTCATCCGTCCGAGCTCGCCGCCGAAGAGCGATCAACTCTGCGCGCCCAGACGGCAGCTCCGTCGACCCGGGTGTTCGCTCTGACGACCGGCACGCTGGGTCTGCTGGCAGTCGGCATCTTGATCCTCACCGTGACTCCACGCCAACTGGACTCACCGATCGCGATCAGCGCCACCACAACCCTGGCAACGACCACCGCAGCCATACCGAGAGCAGATCGAGGCGATGCACAGTTTGCAGCCCGCGCCCCGGCATTCGCGGCCCGCGGTTCGGTCACCACCGAGATGGCGACCGTGCAACATGCCTTGGCGACACCGATCGGCGACGGTCGGATGGCCGTGATCACATTGGACGCTCGCGTCACGCTCGACGGGGCCCACATCACGGTGCAGCTGCCATCGGGGCGCGTCGGATCGGGCGAGGTGATCAAACAGTTCGGAGACACCTGGCTGATCGAGATGCGCGAGACCGAGGCCGGCCATGACATCGCCACCAAACGTCCGGCCAACTCCGAGATGGTGACGGTGATGAACTCGCCGCCGGTCACGGTAATGCTGGCCAACATCGCCACCCTCGACGTACATGAGGGCACCGCCGTGCTCGACGCAGACGGCAACCTGATCGGCATCTGCACTCATCGCCGCAGCGATGGCACGGTACGCCTGATCGAGCTCAGGGCTGAACTCGGCGGCGCCACCAGCGCCGGCCCATGATGACTCCGATCACGGTGCCAGCAACCAGCGCGCCGATCATCGCCCCGAGTGCGATCTCTTGACGCCGCTGCGGTGTGACCATTGTCCACCACTTGGCCTCGGTGCCTTCGACATACGCCTGCTCGTTGGTGACCGTCGGCTCCCATCCTTGTGCGCGCAGCTTGTCGTTGGCGACGACCCACGGCTCACGCGTGTACGAGCGCAGCCCCGGCGGGATCGGGCCACGTTGGAACCGCCACCTCAGTGCACCGATCACGTCGGCAACCCGATCCGGCAGGGGCAGCCGTAAGCGCTGGCCCGAAAGTGCCCGCACTTGCTCACCGGGGATGCTGCCATCAGGTGCCACGTTGTACACCCCGTCGAGACGGCGCTCGACAGCCAGCGCCACCGCCGTTGCCACATCGTCGTGATGCACGAACTGCGCCCCCGGCGCCGATTCGCCGAAGCGTTGTCCGAACCCGGCCGTCAAGGCCCGAGCGATCGACGAGGTACCGCCGCCGGCGATCGGCACTGCGGGACGCAGCATGGCCACCTCTCGGTCGGGACTGCTGGCCCGCCACGCTTCGATCGCCTCCTCGGCTGCCGCCAGCTGGCGGGCGAACACGAAGTTGGTGTCTGGTCGCAATAGCGCATCCTCGGTGATCGGCAGCGGATTGTTGGCGAGGGCTCCGTATACCATCGCCGACGAGAGCACGACCAACCGCTCGGCCCCAAGGCGATCTGCATCGATAAGCAGATCGTGTGCCCCGGCGGTCACGCTAGCTCCGCGCCGGCCCAGCAGATCGTGGTCGGCGACACCGACGTCGACGATCGTGTCGAACTTGCCGAGTGACGGGTCGGCCGGCGAGTCGCCGGATGCAACGACCACGCTGACGTCGGACAGCCCCGCCAACACGTCGGCGACCCGCCACGCGAGGGGGCTGCGTGCGCCGCGCATGTATACGCGTCGCGCCGGTTCGCGGGTGTCGGTGCGATCGACCGGCGTCGCTGCGGGCTCGGCGTCGATCTTCAGGGTCACAAACGCGACGCTAGTGTGCCGTCACACTGAAACCGGCCGGCGACCCGTAACATCGACGTATGGCCGATGGTCCAACACCTGACGAGTCCCCCGACGACGGCAACGACGAACAAAGCGGCAACTCGGCCAATCCGTTCGCCGGTCTGCCGATGTTCGGCGACATCGCCCGCGCCCTGCAAGGCCAGGGTCCTCTCAACTGGGACGCCGCACGCCAGTTCTCCATGTTGGGGGCGACCCAGGGGCAGCCTGAGCACAACATCGACCCAGCCGTGCGGATCGCTTTTGCCGATCTGGCACGGATCGCCGGCATGCACGTCAACGACGTCACCGGAGCCGACACAACCTTTCCTGAGCCACGGGTTGTCACACGCGGCACCTGGGCCCACGAGACGCTCGACGCCTACCGCCCGCTCTTCACCGATATGGCGACCTCACTCGGTCAGCAACCCGATGTCGACACCACCGATGTGTCCGACGATCCAATGATGCAGATGATGGCGGGTCTGAGTCGCATGATGGCCCCGGCGATGATGGGCATGTCGGTGGGTTCGATGGTCGGCCAACTCTCCCAGCGCGTGTTCGGATTACACGATCTCCCGATCCCACGCGACAGACAAGAGGTCGTGCTGGTCGGGCAAACGATCGACGAATTCGCTGCCGAGTCGGAGATTCCACTCGATCAGATGCGCCTGTGGGTTCTGGCTCACGAGCTGTCGGGGTTTCAGGTGTTCTCGATTGCTCACATCCGCTCGGGCCTCGCCGATCTGGTACGTCAGCACGTCGGTGGGTTCCGGCCCGATCCGTCGGCGATTGCCGACAAGCTGGGCGGCTTCGATCCGCTCGGCGACGATGCCTCTGGCGATCCGATGGCCGCCCTCCAGCAGGCATTTTCCGACCCTGAGATCCTGCTTGGCGCGATCGAATCCGACGCCCAACGTGCGCTGCGGCCACGTCTTGACGCCGCCGTGGCGACAGTCGTGGGATACACCGATTGGGTCGTCGATGCAGTCGCCGTGCGGGTAATCGGCGGCGAAGCACTACGGATCGCCGAGGCTGTGCGCCACCAACGTGCCAGGGGTTCGTCAGACGACCTGTTCGTCGAACGCCTGCTCGGCATCCGAGTCGGAGAAGAACAGGTTCGGCGCGGCAAGGCTTTCGTGCAGGGGGTCGTCGACCGTTCCGGCGAAACCGAGCTGACCCGCCTGCTCGGACTGCCCGACTCGATGCCGACTCCCAGCGAGGTCGATGCCCCCGGTCTCTGGATCGCCAGGATCAGCGGCGAGTAGTCGGTTTGACAAACCTCAGCGGTGTCGATCCGCTCGATTTGATGAGCCGTCTGCGCGAACGCCTGCGACATAGTTGACCACTGCTGCGGAAGCGACAACGCCGACCAGCATGAAGCCGACGCTTCCCGGTATCTCAAGCAATACAGGCAAAACGGCGGCGATCACCCATCCGAGCTGGAAGCGTGTCTCGAATCGGGCGAACGCCTGACCACGATTGGTCCCCGGACCATCACGTTGCACGATGCTCTCGAACGACAACCGTCCGATCGCGGCAGAAAAGTTGACCACGACGGCGACCATGATTCCGGCTTTGGCGCCGCCGAGCACGGCAGCCACCAACCCCGCCGCCGCCGGAAACCCGAGCGCCAGGGTGATCATGCGTTCTTCGTGCAGGATTGCTCGCAGCCTGGGGGCGAATCCGTTGCCGGCCATCGTGCCCAACGACGACAACCCCACGGCAAACCCGATCAACACCTTCTCATCGTCTTGCCCTCTGAACAAGAATGCCAGATGGAACAGCATGAATCCGGCCGATGCGCGCAGGATCAGCATCGCCACCCACGCCAGCTGAAGGCTGATCGTCGCTGCGTCATGGCTGGCCGCCGACGGAGTGTCGGGGCGGATCACCAACTCGCGCGGTAACCGAAACGAGGCGAACAGGGCAACCCCGAAGAGCGACGCCCCAAACGCCAGGGTCGCCGTTGCACCCAACGTGTAGTGCAGCGCAGCCGCAGGCACCACCGCCACTGCCCCGGCCAACCCAGCGATCAGGCCCAGCTTCGAGTTAGCCTCGACCAGTTCGCGGTCGGTGCGCACCACGGCGGGCACGAGTGCCGATTTGGAAATCGTGTAGGTCTTCTGCAGCACGAGTGCTGCGAAGACCAAGGGAAACAGGGCGATGTCGTCGACGAACCGGATCATCAACAACTGGATGATGATCCTGCTGGCGGCCACGAGTTGCACGATGAAGCGACGGCCTCCCCGCACGCGGTCGATCGCCGGACCGATCATCGGGGCAATCAACAAGAATGGGGCGAAGCTGACCAACAAGAATCCGAGTACCTTGCCGCGCGCCCCGTTGGGATCGACGTCGAAGAAGAACGAGTCGGCCAGCGCCAAGACCATCGCCGCTTCTCCAGCGATCATGGCGGCATGCGTGAAGGCGAGCTGCTGAAACCTCGAGTGCGGCGCGGCGGTCACATGGGTGATCGTAGGTGCTCACCCGATCGGCTAACGGTGACGCCGGTTCATGCTCTCGCAAAGGTGATCGTGGCGTCCGCCAACCGGGCGCAAGCACGGCGTTCATGGCGAATCGGCCACCAGTCATAAAGCAGAATCTCGAGCGGCTTCCACATCGACACCCACCCCAGCACCACGAGGCCCTCGTGGATCACCTCGATCGCCGGGTTGCTGCTCGACCCGATCACGCGCGACACGGCGTTGAAACCCGCCAATGCTGCGATGCCGATCACAAGGCTGATCCGACCCTCGCGAAAGAGCTTGCGAAGCGCACGATCGGTCTGCCATTCCCGGTACTCGAAGTGGCTCAGCAAGCCGTTGGCGATCGCCTCCTCGCGGCCCTCCAGAAGGCCGTCGACGACCGTGATCTCGACCTCCATCGAATCACTCGAGTCAAGATCCTCGGCCCATTCCTCAATCCAGTCGGCGACCTCCTCGTTGAGGGCCCTCTCGTGCAATGGCGACGGATCCATCCGGTTGAAAAGGTGTTCGACGGTGGCGACACGAACCTGAATCGGTCCCTCGCTTAGCTCTTCGCGATTCCGCGGAAAGAGACGCTGTTCCATAGGGCGTCACGCTACGACAGGTGCCAGCGCGCCGTGAGTGATAGCAGCCGCCTGCCGGCTCAGCTTGCGGTGCTAACCGCGGGACGCTCGAATTTGTAGCCAAGGCCGCGGATCGTAACGATCCGTTGGGGCGACGCCGGATCGACTTCGATCTTCGAACGCAATCGCTTGATGTGGACATCGAGCGTCTTCGTATCGCCCACGTAATCGTCGCCCCATACGCGGTCGATCAACGTCTCGCGCGTCAGGACACGGCCGGCGTTTGCGATCAGCAGGTGCAAAACCTCGAGCTCTTTGAGCGGCAAGGACACATCGGCGCCAGCAACCGTGACACGATGCTCGTCGGGGTCGAGGGCCACCTCGCCGACTCGGATCGTCGACCCGTGCGGTCGATCCAGTTCGCCCGTGGTGTCCATCGCCGTCCGGCGCAGCAAAGCCCGGATGCGCGCAACGAGTTCGCGCACCCGGTAGGGCTTGGTGACGTAGTCGTCGGCGCCGACCTCCAGCCCGACGACCGTGTCGATCTCACTCGATTTGGCCGTGATCATGATGATCGGGACGGTGCTGGTCCGCCGGATCTGGCGGCACACATCGATGCCCGATAGGCGCGGCAACATCACGTCGAGCAGCACCAGATCGGGTTGCAGCTGAGCAAATAGCTCGAGCGCCCGCACGCCGTCGGTCGCCACCTCGACGCCGAACCCCTCTCGTGTCAGGCCGATTTGCAGGGCCTCGACGAAGCTGGCCTCGTCTTCGACGATCAAGATCGTGTGTTGGCTCACGCCACTCCTTCAATGTGCCGGTCGACGTGCCGGTTGGTGTACTCGGTCGGTGTCTGGTCGGTGAGGGGATCGACCGGTGTCGTCGCCAGCAACGGCAATCGCAGCGTGAAAGTGCTGCCCTCTCCTTCGACCGACGACACGGTGACCTCACCTCCGTGGTTGGTCGCGACATGGTGCACGATTGACAACCCGAGCCCCGTGCCGCCGGTGCCACGACTGCGCGCTGGGTCGACCCGATAGAACCGCTCGAAGATACGCCGGAGATCGCGTTGCGGGATGCCGACGCCCTGGTCGACCACCGCTACCTCGAGCCAGTCGCCATCGCGATCCGCCCGCACCTCGACCAGCCCGCCCTCCTCACTGTATTTGACCGCGTTCTCGACGAGATTGCCAACCGCTGAGACGAGCTGACGGCGATCACCCTCGACAATGATCGAATCATCAGCCTGTTCGACGCTCGCCGAGCCCAAGCTCGAGATGTGGATGTCGCGTCGAGCGGCGATCTCAGTCACCCGCCCCACAGCGCTGCGGATCACGTCTGCAACCCGGACGGCCTCGACACCCCGTTCGCCGCCCAACTCGATTCGCGAGAGCTGCATCAGATCGTCGATCGTGCGCGAGGCACGTTCGGCCTCGCCCATCATCCGCCCCACTACACGAGTGATCGTGACGGGGTCGGTCTCCTCTTCGAGCGTCTCGGCGAGCACCGAAAGGGCGCCGATCGGGGTTTTGAGTTCGTGCGACAGGTTGGCCACGAAATCGGTGCGCACCTGTTCGACCCGCCGCTGCTCAGAGATGTCGTGCACAAAGCCGACGGCGCCGCCGTCGGGCAAAGGCCGCGCCTCGACCATCACGACGGTCTTCGGGGGTCCGTACAGTTCGATCGCCTCGTCGCTGAAGATGCCACGACGCGCCTCGCTGAGGTGCCGCTCGATCGCCTCGTCGATCAGTACACCGGCGTGGGTCCCGCGCAGCGACCTCGCCGCCGCGTTCCGAAAGCGAACCGCGCCAGACGCGTCGCACACGACAACGCCGGCAGGATGATCCTCGAGCACGTCGGCGAACGACGGCACCGGCTGAGCCGGTTGGGCTGCTGGTACCAGAGATCCCTCAGCCAGCGTTGGACGCGAGCGGCAAAACATCCAGCCCGCCACGAACCCGAGAACGGCCCCAACGATCGCTAGGAGTGGCGCCACGGGTCAGCTTCCGCCTTGATCCCCCACGGTCGCGGCATCGTCCTGGCGATCCAAGAGGCGTTTCGCGGCGTCGTGTTGCGGGAGCCATCCGGTGCTGATGTAAATCACGCGGTGGCTGATGTTGACAGCGTGATCACCGAGTCGCTCGAAGAACCTGGCGACAACGGCGAGCTGCACGGCAACCTGTAGGTCGATCGTGCCGGCAGCGTGACTCTCGAAAATCTGGGCGATGAACTGGCGATGCAGATCGTCGAGGTAGTCGTCCATGTCGCGCAGCGCGGCGGCCCGCACCGCATCGTTGGCAAGGTAGGCCTCGATCGCCTCCTTGTACTCCTGGTGTGCCTGATCGGACATCCGCTGGATGCCACCGCGCAACTTGGGATCGAGGCTGTGTCCGTAGATGCGGCGTGCGGCCTTGCAGAGGTTGCAGCACAGGTCGGCCGAGCGCTCGATCTCAGGCGCCAGCTTGAGCACGGCCGCCACCTGTCGGAGGTCACCGGCCATCGGCGCCTGCAGGGCGAGCATCGTCAGCGCCCGCTCCTCGATTTGGATCGATCGGGCGTCGATCTCGTCGTCGCCCTGCAACACGTATTCTGCCCCCTCCAGATCCTGTTGGAGCAGGATCTCGGTGACACGCGGGATCAGCTCGATGACCGATGCGCCGAGCCGGGCGATGTCGTTGCGGAGCTGGTCGACGCCGCCGTGGAACCGATCCCGTAAATCGCCGTGTTCAGGCATCAGCCAAACCTTCCTGTTACATAGTCCTGGGTCGCTTGTTGGGTCGGGTTGGCGAACATGACCTCAGTAGTGTCCATCTCGATCAGGCGGCCCGGCTTTCCCGTGCCCTCGATGTTGAAGAAGGCAGTACGTTCGCTGACCCGGGCGGCCTGTTGCATGTTATGGGTCACGATCACGATCGTGTACTTACGCCTGAGCTGAAGCATCAGCTGCTCGATCGCCAGCGTCGAGATGGGATCGAGCGCCGAGCACGGCTCGTCCATCAACAGCACCTCGGGTTCGACGGCGATCGCCCTGGCGATGCAGAGCCGCTGCTGCTGCCCGCCCGAAAGCCCGCCGCCGGGCGCGTCGAGACGGTCTTTGACCTCTTCCCAGAGGTTCGAGTCGCGCAACGCTTGCTCGATGACCTGGTCGGCTTCGTCCTTCTTGATTCGGCGCTGGTTGAGGCGCTTGCCGGCCAGCACGTTCTCGGCGATCGACATCGTGGGGAACGGGTTGGGCCGCTGAAACACCATGCCGATCTTGCGGCGCACCTGAACCGGGTCGATCTTGGGGCCGTACAGGTCGACACCATTGATCTGCACGGTGCCCTCGACGGTGGCGTTATCGATCACCTCGTGCATTCGATTCAGCGAGCGCAGAAAGGTCGACTTGCCGCACCCCGATGGCCCGATCAAGGCGGTAACCGATTGCGGCTCGATATCCATGTCGACATCGGCCACGGCACGAAACTTGCCATAGAAGATGTTCAGCCCGCGCACGGTAATGCGGTGCTCGGTGTTGGCGTCAGCGGCCGACATGGGCTCGACAGTGTGTTCGGCAATGTTTTCATTCGTCATGGCACGTCCAGTTGCAGAGTCGGCAGTGCTCATCGAAAACCCTTTGGTTGGAGCACTTTGGCGATCACGCGGGCGGCCGTGAACAGCACCAGCACGATGATAATGAGGGTGAGCGCAGCGGCCCAGCCCCTGTCGTACCCGGCTTCGGGCGGAAATCCAGGCGCGACGTACCCGTAGTACGACATCACGGGCAGCGTGGTCATGCGTCCACTGAGCGGGTTGAGGTTCGTGTCCTGGGCGAGACCGCTGGCGATCAAGAGCGGCGCTGTCTCGCCGATCACACGAGCGATGGCGAGCGTGATCCCCGTGAGGATGCCACCGACAGCGGTGGGTAGCACGACCTTCACGATCGTCTTCCACTTCGGCACGCCGAGTGCGAACGAGGCCTCCCGCAGGTCGTTCGACACGAGTCGCAGCATCTCCTCGGTGGCGCGCACGATGACAGGAGTCATCAACACGCTTAGTGCCACGGCTCCGGCGATCCCCGAGCGGGCACCAGGTCCCTGGAAGATAACGAACAATGAATATGCGAACAGGCCTGCCACGATCGATGGGATACCGGTCATCACGTCGACCATCGTGGTGATCATCGACGACAGGCGGTTGCGTTGGCCGTACTCGACGAGGTAGACGGCTACGAGGATTCCGACCGGCACAGACAGCACAGCTGCGAGACCGGTAATTATGAGTGTGCCGATGATGGCGTGCTTGGCACCACCGCCGGCGCCGGCCACGCCGCGCATCGTCTCGGTGAAGAAGGCGCCGTCGAACCGTGCCGCTCCACGGTCGATCGAGGTCCAGATAACCGAGACGAGCGGAATCAGCACCAGCACGAAGGAGCCGGTGACCACCGACGTCATCAACCGGTCGATCGCCCTGCGACGTCCTTCGATGCGCAGCGAGGCGAGATACAGTGCGGCCGTGTGAAGCACCGCCGCGATTGCGACCACTCGGACGATCGCTACGCCACCGAGAACAGCTGACAAGGCGACCCCGACGACGAGCGACGCAGCGACGATCATTGCGCGGCCGCTTGCCGTCAACGTCCGGTTGTCGAACGGGCTGGTCGTCGCAGCGTTGGCGATCTCAACGGTCGAGACGGACATCAGAAGATGTTTCCGCGGGCAGCCCGTCGCGACATCAGGTTCACGAACAAGGTGATCGCGAACAGCACGAGGCCGGTGGCGATCAGAGTGTTCACCTCGAGTCCGGTCGACTCGGGGAACTGAAGTGCGATATTAGCGGCGATCGTATTCGGGTTCTGGCTGGTGAAAAGCTTGAGGCTGTAAACGTTGGCGGGTGCCAGGATCAGCGCCACGGCCATGGTTTCACCGAGCGCACGACCGAGGCCCAGCATCGCCCCGCTGATCACCCCCGACTTTCCGTACGGCAGCACGGCGATCCGAATCATCTCCCATCTGGTTGCGCCCAGTGCCAACGCCGCCTCCTCGTTTAGGCGCGGCGTCTGCAGGAAGACCTCACGCGAGATCGCCGTGATGATCGGCAAGATCATCACGGCCAGCACGAGCGCAACGGTCGCCATCGATCGACCGCTCGCCAGCACTTTGCCGGAGAACATCGGCACGAAGCCGAGATGATCGCTGAACCAGGGGTAGACGTGGTCGGCCATCGTCGGCGCCAACACGAAAATTCCCCACAGGCCGTATACGACGCTAGGGATCGCGGCGAGCAGGTCGATCACGTAGCCGAGCGTGCGCGACAGCCGTTTGGGGGCGTAGTGAGAGATGTAAAGGGCGATCGCTACGCCGAACGGTACGGCGATCAGAAGGGCGAGCAGCGCCGCCCACACCGTGCCGAACGCCAACGTGCCGACATACGAGAGGAAACCTTTGCCGTTGCCCTCGTCGCCGCCGGGACCGATCTCCTTCGACGAGGCGGTCAAGGCCGGCATCGCGTTCCAGACGAGGAACATGGCAACCCCTGCCAGCGTGACCAAAATTATGATGCCGGCACCCCGCGAGAGCCCGCTGAACACCCGGTCGCCGACCTTGCTCACGGGTTCTGCGGCGAAGCCCCCTGTAGGTGTTCGGTCGGTGTCGTCGATGGTGTCAGTACTCACGGTTCAGGGCTCTCGCGGCTCGGTCGGTGACGGTACACGGATGGTGCGGCCGGACGAGGGGTATCCGGCCGCACCATCTTCGCAGACTTTCGTTACTGAAACGGCGGTCGGCGATCAGCCGGCGAGTGTGACGGCATTGACCGACTCGAGCAGCTGGGCCCGCAGGTCGGCCGAGATCGGGGCCGAGCCGGCCGCTGCTGCGGCAGCGTTCTGGCCCTCTTCGGAGCCCGCGTACTCCATGAACGACTTGATCAAGTCGACCTTCGCCTGGTCGTCGTACTGGAGGCAGACGATGTGGTAACTCACCAAGGTGATCGGGTAGACGCCCGCCTCTGTGGTGGTGCGGTCCAGCGAGAAGCCGAAGTCGTACGGGCTGCGGCCCTCGACTCGGTTCGACACCTCGACCGACTTGGCGGCCGCCTCGGGGGTGTACGCCACGAACGAGTCGCCGACACCGATCAGGGCCACCGACAGGTCGCCGACCTGGGAGGCATCGGCATAGCCGATCGAGCCCTCACCGGCCTTGAGCGCCTGGACGACACCGGAGGTTTGGGGGGCGCCTTCGCCACCGATTCCGTCCGGCCACGCCTTGACTTTGCCGAAGGTCCAGATGTCGGGCTGCACGGCCGCCAGGTAGTCGCTGAAGTTCTCGGTGGTGCCCGACTCGTCGGAGCGGTGGACTGGGTTGATGTCCTCGTCGGGCAGCACCGCGCCGGCGTTGGCGTCGGCGATCGCCGGATCGTTCCACTTCGTGATCGTGCCGGCAAATATGCCGGCGATCACTGCGGAGGTCAGGTTGAGGCTGTCGACGCCAGGCAGGTTGTAGGCGACGGCGATCGGCGAGATGTAATGCGGGAGGTTGATTGCACCCTGATCGCCGACGCACCGGTCGATCGACGTCTGGTACTCCTCGTCTTTCAAGAACGCGTCAGAACCGGCGAAGTCGGTGGCACCGGCGAGGAACTGCTCGCGGCCCCCGCCCGAACCGATCGGGTCGTACTCGATGGTGGCGTCGGGGTTGGTGGCCTGGAAGCCGGCCTGCCAGGCGGCCATCGCAGCAGCCTGTGCAGAGCTTCCGGCGCCGATCAACGTGCCGCTGACCTGGGCCATCCCATCGGCTGCAGGCTCGTCGGCTGCTGGGGTGGTGTCGTCATCGCCGCCGCATGCGGCGAGGGCGAGCGAGGCGACTATCGCGGTGGCGATCAGGCGCTTGGAAGAGATTCTCACGCTGTGTACTCCAATCAGAGATGTTCACGATTTGACGAAGTCGTCGACTTCGCTGGAGCACGGTACGCAGCGGACATGAACACCGAGGGGGTCTCCGGACGAACGGATCCTGAACACTCAGGGCTGGTGGCAGACCCGGTATGCAGGAGTTGTTCAGCTGTCGTTCACCCAGACGTCAGGTTGGAGCAACCGATCGTGAACGCCTGCGCGATCAGGTGAACACACACGGGCGAAAGTCGGGCCGCTCAGCGCCTGACCTGATGCTGGCGTTCGACGGTCCAGCGGTACATGCGCTCTTGCGCATCGGGCTCGAACACGTCGAGTGGACCACACCGCAGCCAGGTGTCGTCGGACTGAAGTTCCCAACGCACGATGTCGTCAGCGAGGTCGAAGGCGAGCACCTGATCGAGCCATTCACGGTGCTTGGGGTGCTCGATCGGCACCAGCACCTCGACTCGGCGCTTGAGGTTGCGCGGCATCAGGTCAGCCGAACCGGTCAGGTACATCGGCTGGTCGTCATCGTCACCATGGTCGAACCGATAAATCCGGCTGTGCTCGAGGTAGCGGCCGAGAATGCTGCGAACCCGAATATTGTCTGACAGACCAGGCACACCGGCTCTAAGAGTGCAGATGCCGCGAATCGCGCAATCGATCCGGACGCCGGCCTGACTGGCGGCGTACAAGGTCTCGATCACGTCGATGTCGGCGATCGAATTGCACTTCAGTGTGATGTGGCCGACGTCGCCGAACGATGACTCGTGCTCGATCAGGTCGAGCAGCTGACGCTTGAGGTCGCGTGGGGCAACCAGCAACCGGTGATACTCGACACTGCGGCTGTAGCCAGTGAGGTGGTTGAACAGCTGGGACGCGTCGGCCCCGATCTCGTTGTTGCACGTGAACAGTCCGAGGTCCTCGTAAAGGCGGGCAGTCTTGGAGTTGTAGTTGCCGGTACCGATGTGGCAGTAGCGGCGCAGCTGATCGCCGTCGTCGCGCACCACAAGTACGACCTTTGAGTGGGTTTTCAAGCCGACCATGCCGTACACGACGTGGACGCCGGCGCGCTCGAGCTGTTTGGCCCAGGCGACATTGTTGGCTTCGTCAAACCGGGCCTTCAGCTCGACCAACACGGCGACCTGCTTGCCGCGCTCGGCGGCATTGATCAGGCTGCGGATGATCGGGCTGTCGCCGCCTGCCCGATAAAGAGTCATCTTGATCGACTGCACTCGCGGGTCTGTTGCCGCCTGCTCGAGAAACACCTCGACGCTGCTGGCGAAGCTCTCGTACGGGTGATGCACCAGAATCGACCGGTCGCGCATCACCGAGAACATCGACCGATCGGTCTCTTCCGCAACGAACAGCCGACCGGCAGTGAGCGGAGGCCAGGCGCGGTCCTTGAGGTCGGGGCGATCTACCCCGTGCAGGTGCCACAGGCAGCTCAGATCAAGCAGGGTCCGGTGGCGGGAGACGTTGCGACGGTCGAGTTCGAGCTCGCGAACCAACAAATCGAGCAACTCGTCGCTGATGCCCTCTTCGACCTCGAGCCGTATCGCCTTGTTGAAGCGCCGCTTGCGGAGCTCGAGCTCGACAGCTTCGAGCAGGTCGTCGGCCTCTTCGTCTTCGAGCGTGAGATCAGCATTGCGGGTGACCCGAAAGACGGCCGACTCCTCGACGACCATGCCGACGAACAGCGTGTGCAGATGGGCGGCGACGACATCTTCGGCCGGCACGAACCGTCCGTCGCCGAGCGGAATCAAGCGCGGAAAGACGCTGGGCACTTTGAGTCGTACGAATCGCCGCTCGGCAGTTTCGGGGTCGACGACGTGGGCCGCCAGGCTGAGCGCCAGGTCGGAGATGTACGGGAAAGGATGACCCGGATCGACAGCGAGCGGTGTGAGCACAGGGAAGATGCGGGCGTCGTAGTACTCGCGCATCTTCGTACGGTCGTGGTTGGACAACTGGACCCAACTGACGATCTCGACACCTTCGGCGGCCAGCGCCGGGCGGATCTGGTCGATGAAGATCGATTCTTGGCGAGCGATCATCTCCGGCACGCGCGCAGAGATCTCGATCAGCTGCTGGAGAGGTGTGCGCCCGTCCCAGGTCGGGTCCTCGATACCGGCAGCCACTTGATCGCGCAAGGCGGCGACGCGGACCTGGAAAAACTCGTCGAGATTGGTGGCAAAAATCGCACAGAACTTGGCCCGCTCTAGCAGCGGAATCCCGGGCTCGGCAGCCAGGCTGAGCACACGATCATTGAAGTCGAGCCAGCTGTGCTCTCGGTTGACGACGCGACATAGGTGATCAGCCGGGGGCAAATCAGCGTACGAGGCGTCGGATCCGGTCATCGAAGTTGGCCGCCAGGCGACGTCACCCCTGGTTTTCCCCTGGCAGGCCGAGCTCCCACTCGATTGAGATCAGCTCGCGCTCGGCGTCTCGATTGATGCGCTCTTTGTTGCGCCGAAACTGAGGGTCGTCGCGAGGCAACAACACGAGACGGGCGAGGGCCCGAGCACGGAACTCGTCGAGCACCTGACGCTCGCCCCAATCGGCGTAGACCTCCCAGTGCGGCGAGACCGGGCCGAGGTACACGATGCGGGCGTGTGCGCGGGGCGCTGCTTCTTCGACGACGTCGGACATTTCGACGAGTGTATCGGCGGGCCCCCACGACTGAGCAGGCGATCGCTGGATCAGCGAGCATCGAACGGGCAGGTCGGCTGTCCGGCTGCGGGAATCTCTGGCAGATCTCGCGGGTTACGGTCCGGTGAGGAGTGCGATGCGCACTACAGCGGTGGCTGGAGTGTAAGCAAGCCGATCGCAGATAGATGACAACCAGATGACGAAATGACAGGTTTCGCGAGGCGACTCCCCAGAAGAGTGGACTTTTCTTTACAGTTCCGTTACGCTCGCCCAACAAGCGGGAACCAGGAAGGCCTGTCGAACGTCAAGTTGAGTAAGCCCGACGATACGACTTGCCGAATGGTTCGGGAAGTGCACAACTGAGTGAGGGTGCCAACGGCATCACCACCACGACCCCAGGAGGCACGCACACATGAATACAAGCCCACTCCCCGACCCAGACTCGGCAACGGCCTGGATGGCCGACGGCCTGTGCCGCATGTACCCGCCTGCCACCTTCTTTCCGAGCGATGGAGTTGGGGTCGACAGGGCCCGCAAGATCTGCGCCGAGTGCCCGGTCAAGAACACCTGCCTCGAGCACGCCCTCGAACACCGCATTGAACACGGCGTGTGGGGCGCCAGCAGCGAACGCGAACGGCGGCGGATCTTGAAGCGTCGTCGGCTCGAAGCGGCAGCCGCGACGAACTGACAGTTCGACAGACGCGTCGCGCGGTTGCTCGATCAGCTGCCGATCGCACCAGGTGTTCGTAGACCGCCCTCAAACCGATCGCGGGCCGACACAGTACGTAGATGATGAACGAAGCCGCAGTGACCCAGGGCGTTGATCAGCTCGGGTCTTCGGGGTCGTCTTTCATGCCGTCGGCCAGCCCATCCTTGAACTCTTTTTGGG
Source organism: uncultured Ilumatobacter sp. (assembly GCA_937919625.1). Lineage (GTDB taxonomy): Bacteria > Actinomycetota > Acidimicrobiia > Acidimicrobiales > Ilumatobacteraceae > Ilumatobacter. Next base: position 31,347 of record CALFRK010000082.1, on the reverse strand, counting down.
CCTTGCCGAGGTTCTTCGCCAGCTTCGGCAGCTGTGAACCACCGAACACGAGCAGAACGATCACGAGAATAATACCCAGCTCGCCGGTTCCTAAACTTCCCATGGTTCTACCCTAACGTCTTCAGGCGCCGATGATGCTGCGCGCGGTTTGGGCACGTTGACGGCGGATACGCCGACGCTCGCGCTCTGACAAGCCGCCCCAGATGCCGAACTTCTCTCCGTTCTGCAGAGCGAATTCGAGGCACTGCCCACGAACGACGCACCCCCTACACACTTCTTTTGCTTCGCGTGTGGAAGCCCCCCGCTCGGGAAAGAACAGATCAGGATCGACCCCGAGGCAGTTGGCGTCGTCTTGCCAGTTCTCCTCGAGCTCGGCCGGTTGCAGCATGTCTTCGTAGCTTTGTGTCATGTTGTGGGCCTTCCTGCCATGGTCGCCCGTTGGCTTTGAATCCGACATGGGGTCGTGGATCCTTCAGCCGATATCGATTGTGTGCCGTCAACACGGTTGTGATGACGGCGTAGTTACATCGATGTGATTCTCGCATACCATACCGGGTCCTCGCAAGTGCGCATTTCGCGAATGCTTGACCAGGGTTCTCGCGCGGTTCACAAACGGATTGCGAAACAGCTCCTCCAGTACCACGCAGAGCAGTCGACCGCGCGCGGATCGGCTGACATGGCGGCGCGTCATCCGGCTCGGCGCTGGGTCATCCGGCGGCGATGCTCGAGGAAGTCGACCAGCACATAGTCACCGAGCGACTCGTTCGTGGTGTAGAACGCCCGCCCACCATTGATTTCTGTCAAGCGTTCGATGAATTGGGTCAGCGCCGTTGTCGCGTCGAGCACAAAGGTGTTGATACGAATCTGGTCTCGCGTGCAACGCACCACTTCGCGGAGCGTTGCCTCAATCGTCTCGCCCGCAGGCGGATAGTTGAAGTACACATCGCCCTTGGGGGTGATGTGCGCCGTTGGCTCACCGTCGGTGATCATGATGATCTGCTTGGTACCCGACTGCTTCGACAACAGCTGACGGGCGAGCGTGAAGCCGTGGTGCATATTCGTGCCGTACACGAAGTCCCACGACACCTCTGGCAGCTGCTCGGCAGTGATCGCCCGGGCGGTCTCGCTGAAACCGACCAAGCCCAGATAATCACGGGGAAACTGCGACGAGATCAGGTGATGCAGTGCCATCGCGACCTTCTTGGCCGGTAGGAAGTTGTCGCGCATCGGCATCGACATCGACAGGTCGAGCATCAGCACAGTCGACGACCTCGTGAGATGCTCGGTCGTCTCGATCTCGAAGTCATCGGGCTGTAACCGCACCGGCGTACCCTGCCCGGAGCGGGCGAGCGCGTTACGAATCGTGCGATGCAGATCGAGCTGGAAGGGATCGCCGAACTCGTACGGCTTGGTCTGATACGTGCGCTCGTGGCCCTGGCCGAGCTGATGTGTCTGGTGCTGGCCGATGTGCTCTTTGGTGAGCTTGCCGAACAGATCGCGCAAAGCATTCGAGCCGATCGCCCGCAGCCCGCGAGGTGTCAGCTCGAGGCGGCCTTCCTTGTTCTCGATCAGGCCGGCTTGCTCGAGCATCTTCGTGATCTGACTCAACCGCTCGAGAGCCATGGCAGCATCGTCGCCCATCAGTTCGCGCACCCGATCCATATCAGCCTCGGCAAGGGCACCCGGGTTGGTGGCGTTCTGGAGCAGGTTGTCGAGTTGGTCGAGGTCACCGAGGTCGACCACCGCCTGCATCGCCTGGTTGAACCCGATCGGGTCCTGGCCCTCGAACTCGTACGACTGGCTCCAGTTGAGCTGTGGAAACATTTGCTGCAGGTTCGAGCCGAGTTGGTCCATCTGCCACTGCAAGTCCATGTCGGACAGCAGCTGCTCTGACAGTTGCTGCAGCTGCGAGCGCTGCTCAGGCGACATCGAGTTGAGCATCGCCTGCATCGCCGCCATCCGTTTGGCGATCGCTTCGAGCAGCTCGTCGACGCTGTGCGGGTTCTCCGGAAAGAAGTCGCCGAACTCCTCGATGAACTGCTCGAACCCCGGATCGTCACCGCGCTGGTGCTTGTCGAGCATCTCGTTGAGGGCGGCAAGCATGTCCTTCATACGCGCCGTGTCCTCTGGCGACATGTTCTGCAGTCCGTCACTCATCTGATCGACGGCCTGTTGCATCAGTTGTTGGCGAAGCTTGTCGAGCATCTCCTCGAAGCGGCGTTGGGCGTCGGCTGATTCGAAGTCGTAGGCGCTCAGCTCACGCACCTTGCCAGCCAGGTCGTCAGGCATCAGGTCGAGCCGCAGGTTGCGCTCGGCGGCGGTGTGGCGGGCCGCCTCCGAGCGGCGCTCGTCACCACTCGCGTCGGCATCCCGCGTGGCGTTCTCGATGGCGTGCCGCTCTTCGTCGATGATGTCGTCGAGCTCGTCGGCGATCTCGTCATAAACGCCACCCAGACTGGACTCGTCCAAACGGTTCTGGCGCTCTTGTCGAACGCGCTCCAGCATTTCGCGCAACCCGTCGAGCCGTTCGCCGTCGGGGCCGCGCATGCCGTCTTGCATCATCCGACGCAGGGCGGCGTTGACGTCACCGTGATACAGCAGCTCGTCGGTTAGCTGATCGAACAACAGATCGGCATCGAGGTCGAAGCCACGCTGCGTTCCGTCCCACCGCGAGTACGTGAAGCGGGGTGCCATTTCGCAACCGTACCGCGGGTGCGATCGACGTGCCGAGCGCTGTCCGGATGCCACAGCCAACCCCTTCAGGAAGGGTTGGCCTGTGCCGATATGAGACATGTGGAAGACGTCTCGTATTCACATGCAATGACCGCCCGGGCGTGGCCGGCGGACCTAGGCTGATCGAATGCGTGTCCCCCGTACATTCGTCTTTCTCGACTTGTCGGGATTCACGAACTACACCGCTGCCTACGGCGACGACGCCGCCGGCCGAATCCTCGGCACGTTTCGCGCGCTCGTACGCGAGATCGCTTCCGAACGCGGCGTCCGAGTCGCCAAATGGCTCGGTGACGGCTGCATGGTCGTGGCCGTCGAGCAGAAGGCCGGCATCGAGTTCATCACCGATCTCGCCAGTCGGGCGGCCAGCGTCTGTGCTCCACTCACGCTGCGGGCCGGCGTCGCCACGGGACATGCCCTGTTGTTCGAGGGCGACGACTACATCGGTTCGGCAGTCAATATGGCCTCTCGCCTGTGCGACCGCGCCAAGAACGTCGACGTACTGGTGCCCACGATGCAACTCGAACGTTTGCCAGAGGGCGTAACCGTCGAGCATGTCGGCGAGATCGAGTTGCGCGGCTTTCCCGGCACGATCGGCGTCGTGCGACTGATCGGCGTTCCCGGCCCGGTCGACAACAACGACTCCAGCGAACTCTGGACCCCCACCAGCTTGAGCTGAGGGCTACTCATTTGGGGTCGGACATCTGACACCGGCCACGGCGGCAAGTAGCGTCGCCGACAACCCGATCGCTCACGCCGGCCGACCTCGGGCTCGACCGAATCTGATCAACTCATGCGCCGTCCGGATGAGCAGAATGGGTCATGCCCGGCGCCCATCTGTTCCTCGTGTGTGGGCTGCCCGGGGCCGGCAAGACCACCAAGGCGACACAGTTGGCGAGCGAGCATCGCGGCGTGCGGATGTGCCCGGACGACTGGATGGAACAGCTCGGCGTCGACATCTGGGACGCTGTTGCTCGCCAGCGGATCGAGCAGCTGCAATGGTCGACCGCCGGCGAGATCTTGCGCCGCGGCACGAACATCGTGATCGAGTGGGGTCTGTGGACGCGTTCCCAACGCGACCGTCTGCTCGGCGAGGCGCGCTCGATCGGCATCGAGGTGCACCTGATCGTGCTCGACCCTCCCGTCGAGGTGCTCTGGGAGCGAATCGAAGCAGGCGGCCACACGGCACGTCTCGGCACACGGGCGATCACCAGGGCCGAGCTCGAACAGTGGTACAACGATTTCGAGCGGCCCGACATCGATGAGCTGGCCGCCTACGACCCGATCGTCGAAGAACGGATCAGAGACGACCGCGATACGTAGCGCTGGTGCCCGAGTCATCCTTGTTGAGGCGCTTCGAGAGATGCAGACCCTCGAGTACGAACTCGACGGCCGCCGCCAACGCCGCAGGCGATGAGTCGTCGGGTGTCAGGGTGCTCACGGGTGCCCGGAGCGCCGGGATATCCATCACCAGACCAGCGATCTGATCGCTGGTCATCTCCTGGCCGGTCTGCACGACGAGCCCTTCCTCGAAGGCGTCGACGATCGGCGTTGTGTGAGCCGGGTCGACACGATCCTTGAAGACCGTCAGCACGGCTCCCCGAACGAGATTGTCGAAGATAACGCCCTCGCGGCCGTCCTCGAGCGCTTCGATCTCGATCTTGCCGATCGAGCTGGCTGCAAGCGCGTCGAGATCGTCGACACGGGCGACCACTGAGTGCTCGCCGGCGCGCAGGCCGCGCCGCAGGGCGTTGGCGGCCAACGCCTCGTAGTTCGACACCGACACGCGCACACTGACGCCGCTGCGCTGGTTGACGTGGTTGCTCGAGCGGGCGAGCTGGCTGAACGTGGCGACGACCTGGCCGAGGTACTCGGGCACCGATACACCGACACTCTCGCCGATCGACAGCGGACGCGCCTCCTGCATCATGATCTCGTACTCGAGTTCGGCGTCGAGCGGATAGTGGGTGCGGATCTGTGAGCCGAAGCGATCCTTGAGCGGGGTGATGATGCGGCCACGGTTGGTGTAGTCCTCGGGGTTGGCCGAAGCGACCAGCATCACATCGAGCGGCAGGCGAATCTTGTAGCCGCGGATCTGCACGTCGCGTTCTTCGAGCACGTTGAGCATGCCGACCTGGATCCGCTCCGCAAGGTCGGGCAACTCGTTGATGGCAAAGATGCCTCGGTTGGTGCGCGGCACCAAGCCGTAGTGCAGCGTCAGCTCGTCTGACAGGTAGCGCCCCTCGGCGACCTTGATCGGGTCGACCTCGCCGATCAGGTCGGAGATCGAGGTGTCAGGCGTGGCCAGCTTCTCGCCGAACCGGGTATCGCGGTGAACCCAGCTGATCGGCGTGTCGTCGCCCATCTCTTCCACAAGGTCGCGGGCGTGCCGCGACACCGGGCCGTACGGGTCGTCGTTGATCTCGCTGCCGGCGACGATCGGCATCCACTCGTCGAGTAGCCCGGTCAGCGAACGAATCATGCGGGTCTTGGCCTGGCCACGCTCGCCCAAGAAGATCACGTCATGGCCCGCCAGCAGGGCGTTCTCGAGCTGCGGCATGACCGTGTTCTCGTAGCCCACGACGCCGTCGAACAGGGCCTCGCCGGCGCTGATCTTGGCGACCGCGTTGGCGCGGATCTCCTCCTTCACCGGTTGAGAGATCCACCCGGATGCTCGAAGCTCGCCCAACGTCGCTGCACGCTCAATCATGCGCTGAACCTAGCCCGCCCCTCGCTGCCGTGTCCGTTCGGCCGGGTGTGGACGCCTCTTCAGGTGAGCGCAGTCAGGATCCAGAGTGTCGTCATGCCCGCCAGCAATGTCCAGATCAGGTTGCGCCGCCATATGGCAACGCCTCCGGCGACGATCAGCGCCGCCGCTTCCGCGATCTCGAGGCTGGGACCGCCCTCGCCGCCGGCGGCGAGGTTGATCGTCAGCGCCGCCAGCACCGAGGGGCCGACATAACGCAACGCCCGTTCGAACGGCACCGGGATCGGGCGATCAGCAAGCGCGACGATCACGCCCGCCCGCATGACATAGGTCATCACAGCGACGATCGACACGATCATGACGGCCGACCAGGTGCTCATCGCGATGCCTCAGGGGGTGAGAGCAATCCAGTTGCGGACACGCGGTCCTGTCGAAGCTCCGCGATCGCACCGGCCACGATCCCAGCGACGGCACCGATCAGGATGCCGAGCCGATCGTGCAGCCCAGCCGTGACTAGCCCTACCAAGCCGCCGACGACCGCTGCGACCGCTTGCGGAACACGATTGATACCGATCAACACCAGCCCGAGGAACATGATCGCTGGAGCAAACTCGAGCTGCCACGAGTCGGGTACGACCGGGCCGACCACCATCCCGAGCGCCGTCGCCCATTGCCAGTTCACGTAGAAGAATAGGCCACAGGTGAGGTAGTAGCGCCGGAACTCATCCGGAGGACGGTCGACGTGCGCGATCGTCAACGCGAACACCTGGTCGATCAACATGAACGGACCCAACCAGCGCATCCACCTCGGTTGGCGCTGGAAGACCGGCGCCAACGCAGCGCTGTACATGACGTGGCGGGTGTTGATCACCAGCCCGGCGACGATCACCGCCCAGATCGAAGCGGTACCGGCGAGCGTGAGCACCGCTAGCTGGGCGGCGCCTCCGAAGATCAACGGCGATGTCGACCATCCGATCGCAATCGGCATCTCGCCCTCGGTTGCAGCAAGTCCGAGCACGAACCCGAATGGGATCGCCGGCAGGAACAGCGGGATCGCGTCGGCGATGGCACGACGGTCGATCTTCGCCATCGCTGACGAACCTGTGGCAGACATCCCTGCGAGGGTACCCAGCGCTGCGATGGGTACGATCCGCCCGTGGACCTCAACGGGGTGTGGCGGGTAATACCCGCCGACGACGACCTGCGTCGCGACGGGATCGGCCTCGACGTCGACGATTCGGCGTGGCCAGAGATCGTCGTTCCGGGGCATTGGCGGCATCACCCCCAGTTCTCCGACCACGACGGCCCGTTCCTGCACCGCCGGCGTTTCACGATGCCCGAACCAGAGCATGGACGTCGGCGTTGGGTCACGCTCGAGGGCGTGTTCTACCAGGCCGATGTCTGGCTCGACGGCGCCTATCTGGGTGATCCCGAGGGCTACTTCATGCCACACACGCTCGACGTCACGGCGCTGTCACGAATCGGTGACGAGCACGTGCTGGCGGTCGAGGTGGCATGCGCGCCGCAAACCAGTCATCGTGGCAAGCGCAACATCACGGGCATCTTTCAACACTGGGACGGCATCGACCGCGACTGGAACCCGGGTGGCCTGTGGCTCCCAGTGAACGTGCACGACACCGGTCCGGTTCGGATTGATCGATATCGCGTTCTGTGCCGCGACGCCAACGAAGCCCGCGCCCACTTGCTGCTGAGCGCCCGACTCGACAGCGACCAAGCCCGCACAGTGACGATCCGCACCCTCATCGATGGCGAGTTGGCCTTCGACGAGCAACGCCGACTGGCTGGCGGACTCAACGAGGTCAACTGGAGCCTCGACATAGCCGACCCGGCGCTGTGGTGGCCACGCCAGCTCGGCGACCAACCGCTGACCGATGTCGCGGTCGAGATCGTCGTCGATGGCGAGGCCAGCGATCTTCGCAGGCGCCGCACCGGCCTGCGGGTCGTTGCCTGGAACAACTGGTCGTGCTCGGTCAACGGCGAGCGTCTGTTCCTGAAGGGTGCCAACCTCCTGCCTACTCGTGCGGCCTTGGGCGAGGCCACACCGGACGAGCTTCGTCGCGACATCGAGCTGGCCGTCGAAGCGGGCCTCGACGCCCTACGTGTCCACGGCCACATCGCCCCACGTCAGATCTATGAGGCGGCGGACCAGTTGGGTGTGCTGCTGTTGCAGGATTTCCCACTCCAGTGGGGTTACGCACGTTCGGTGCGCTCGCAGGCGGTCGATCAGGCCCGCGCTGCGGTCGACCTACTCGGCCACCATCCGTCGATCATTCTGTGGAATGCGCACAACGATCCAGCCTCTGTGGCGATCGGAATCGAGGGCGACACCACTCGGGCGCGTCTGCAATACCTTGCCGCCCAGCAGCTCCCCTCGTGGAACAAGTCGGTACTTGATCGCTGGGTCAAGCGGTCGTTCGAACGCGCCGACCCGACCCGGCTGTGTGTGCCCCATTCGGGCGTACTGCCGCATCTGCCACTGCTCGACGGAACCGACAGTCACTTCTATTTCGGCTGGTACCACGGTGATGTCCGGGACGTTGAAACACTTGCCAAGCGGGTGCCGCGCCTGGTGCGATTCATGTCCGAGTTTGGTGCGCAAGCGGTGCCCACCTCGTCCGACTTCATCGACACCGCCAACTGGCCCGATCTCGACTGGGACCATCTCGCCCGGCATCACGGTCTCCAGAAGTGGGTCTTCGATGACCGTGTCCCGCCGGCCGACTTTGCCACATTCGACAAGTGGAAGTCGGCGACCCAGGTGTACCAGTCCGAGTTGTTGCGCCATCACATCGAGCTGTTGCGGCGTTTGAAGTACCGACCCGCCGGGGGGTTCTGCATGTTCGCCCTTAACGACCCCGCCCCGGTCGTGTCGTGGAGCGTGCTCGATCACCGGCGCGTCCCAAAGCTTGGCTGGCGGGCGCTGAAGGATGCCTGCGCACCAGTCATCGTTGTCGCCGACCGGCCACCTGACATGGTGTCGCCTGGCCAGGTGATCGAGCTCGACGTGCACGTCGTCAACGACCTTCGCACCTCGGTCGATCCGGCGGTGGTCGACATACAGGCCCGGTGGGCCGGCGGCGAGCGGCGCTGGCGGTTTGGAGGTGGCGTGCCCGCCGACGACTGTGTGCGGGTCGGCACACTCGAGTTCGAGGTACCCGAAACGCTCGGGGCCCTGACGATCGACCTCACGCTCACCGCAGGCGACATCACCGCCAAGAACCACTACTCGACCGCCGTAACCGTCGTCCCCGAATAGTCACGTGGTGTCAGACACAACGTGGCGCGTCGCAGCGCACGATCTACGATCCGGCGATGAGTTCGATCCAGGTGTCGCAGCTCGGCTGGAAACTGCCGAGCGGGGAAGAGCTGTTTGGCGACATCTCGTTTTCGGTCGGCAGCGGAGACCGGGTCGCGTTGATCGGTGCGAATGGGGTCGGCAAATCGACGCTGCTGCGAGTGTTGATCGGAGAGACCAAGGCGACCGCTGGCACGATCTCGATCGATGGGCGGCTCGGCGTGATGCGTCAGCTGGTGGGGATGGGTGGCGTCAGTGATGGCGAACCGACCCAGGTGCGTTCGCTCTTGTTGTCGCTTGCTCCCGATCGGATTCAGGACGCAGCCCGACGATTGGAACTCGCCGAACGCTCGATCGAGGACCACCCGATGCGGTATGCCGAGGCACTCAGCACCTGGGGTGATTCGGGCGGCTACGACATCGAGGTCCAATGGGACGAAGCGTGCGGGCGCTCGCTTGGCGTCGACTTTCGCTACGTTGCCGATCGGCCGTTGCACACGCTCAGCGGGGGCGAGCAGAAGCGGTTGGCACTCGAGTATCTGCTGCGCGGCGAGGACGACATCTTGGTGCTCGACGAGCCCGACAACTTCCTCGACGTGCCCGCCAAACGGTGGCTGGAACGTGAGTTGAACGCGACCCGCAAGACCGTGCTGTTCGTCAGTCACGATCGCGAGTTGCTGGCGGCGAGTGCCACCAAGATCGTCACGATCGAGGCGTCCGGGGCGTGGAGCCACGGTGGCGGATTCGGCACCTATGCCGAGGCCAAGGCTGCCCACGCCGAAAAGCGTGAGCGCGACACCGCCGTCTTCGACGACGAACGCAGGCGGCTCGAGGACTATGTGGTGCTGATGCGCCAGCGCGCCAAGATCAGCGACACTTTCGCGCCCAAGCTGAAGGCGGCCGAGTCGAAGCTGCGCCAGTTCCTTGACAAGAACGAACGACCGGTCGAGCTGCGCGATCAGAAGATCGACGTGCGGCTGGGCGGCGCCCGAACCGGCAAGCGAGCGGTGATCGCCGAACGGCTCGAGGTCGCCGGGCTGACCGACCCGTTCGATGCCGAGCTGTGGTACGGCGAGCGGATCGCTGTGCTGGGCGGCAACGGGGTCGGCAAGAGTCACTTCCTCAGGATGCTGTCAGGCGACGCGACCGTGGACTACGAAGGCTCGTGGCGGTTTGGCGTAAATGTGGTGCCGGGGCTTTTCCACCAGACCCATGAGCACCCCGAATGGGTGGGAACCACGCTGGTCGAAATCCTCCACGATCACGATGTCGTGCTGGCACCAGCGATGGCGATGCTGCGGCGCTACGAGATCCACGGTTGCGCCCACCAGCCGTTCGAGACGCTGTCGGGCGGTCAGCAGGCACGTTTTCAGATCATCCTGCTGGAAATCTCCGGCTCGACGCTGCTGTTGCTCGATGAACCGACCGACAACCTCGACCTGGTGTCGGCCGAAGCGCTCGAGGTCGGCCTGGCCGAGTTCGACGGCACCGTGATCGCTGTCACCCACGACCGCTGGTTCTTGCGCGGCTTCGACCGCTTTCTGGTGTTCGGCGACGACTGCAAGGTCACCGACCACGACGAGTGCCCCCCAGCCTGGGCGTAACGGTTTGGTGCCAGGCACCAAACCGTTCTGGCACCAAACCGTTACGCGGTCAGCCGCCTTCGAGAGGCTGACACGGTCGGATCGTGAGATAGCCGAACACCGATGGCACCGAGCCGGTGTAATCGTTGGGGATCGCCCAGACCTCGATCTCGATCGTGGCGCTACTCCCACCGACGGTGCCGGGGTCGAACGGACCGATCGTGTAGCTCCAGGATGTGCCTCCGTCGTAATTCATGGTGGACGATCCGGAGACCGCACCGGTCCATTCGACGTTCACCCGCTTGATGCCATTGGGATGGCTCGCACTGGCGGTCACCGCCGCCGTGTTCGTACCGGGCAAACAGGCGATGCCTTCATTGACGGAGCGCTCGCGAATCTCGGTTGGGCTGACCCGTGCCGAAATGGTCGGCTCGACCGGGTTCGTCGTGGTCGGTGCCTGCGTCGTCGGCGGCGGCTCAGGTGGCGGGGCAGGCGGCTTCGGTGGTGCGGTGGTCGGCGCTGTCGTGGTCACCGGAGGCGGGGCGGGGTCGGACGGTTTCGGTGGCGCAGTGGTCGGCGCCGTGGTCGTCGCCAGAGGCGGCGGTTCGGGTGCCGCGGTGGTGGGCGGAACGGTCGTCGCGGGTGGCGGCACTTGTTCGGCCTCGCCGATCCAGACGAGGATCGCCGTCCCCTCAGGCACGAGCTCGTCGGGCAAGGGCGACTGTCGGACGATCACGCCGACGTCATCGGAGTTGGCAGGTACCGGCATCGTCTCGAAGAACTCCACACCCAAGCCGGTCCCACGCAACCTGTCGTGCGCCTCGTCGAACGTCAGGCCATCCAGATCAGGCACCTCCTCGTTCACGACGAGCGAGGGGTCGACCTCGCCGACGATGATGGTGACCGTCGTCCCCAGCGGTACCACGGCGCCGGCGCTGGGCCAGTGGGCGACCACCCGGTCCGCGTCCGGTGAGCCCGGCGACACGGGACTCGTGTTGGGGTCGATCTGTAGGTCGAGCAACAGGCGCCACGAGTTCTCGACCGCCAATGTGCCGGCCCTGGCCAGGTACTCAGAGCGCACCAGCCCCTCGGCCTCCTGCGGTGTGAGCCCGTCGAAGTCAGGGACTTTGTACGTGAAGTATCCACCGTCCGCGGTACGCACGAAGCCCAGCCCGTACCGCTTGGCCGCTGCCTCCGCGAGCGGTTGGGCACGTTCGATGGTCTTGAGCCGCTCGCGCCGGATGCATTCGGTTCGAGCATCGGTGATCGTCGTCAATGGAGTCGCGCCGTCCGCGAGGGTTGTGGCAGCAAAGGACTTGGCATACAGGGCACGCCCTGACGCCGGCAACGCGTACGACGTGATCACGTTGGACTGAATTGCCTCGGCCGGCAACGCAGACGCCGGCAACGCAGACGCCGGTAACGCGGCCGCAGGCAACGCCAAAGTCGGCCAGGCCAAAGTCGGCCAGGCCAAGGCCAGCAAGGAAGCAGGTAGCGCCGCAGCCGGCAACGCATTCGGCGGGAACGCCGAGGCGGGCAGCGCGGAAGCAGGCAATGCGTTCGATGGGATCGCAAGCGCCGGCCACGCAGACGCCGGCAATGCCTTCAGCGGGTTCGCACCCGCCGGCCGCTGCGCCGCTGGGAGCGCCTCGACGTGAAAGCCGGTGGCGGGAATGAAGCGGTCGCGGTCACCTTCGAGACTCACTCGGAGACCAGCGGCGCCGTCCTGGCTAGCCCAGTAGCCGATGATCCGGTTGCCCTCGTGGTGCAGCAGTTGGCCTGCCGCGCGGTCAGGGAAGAGGTCGGCGACCACCGCTCCGAGTACCGCGTTCGACGGAATCGCGGACGCCGGCAACGCGTTGGACGGAATCGCGTTGGACGGAATCGCCGACGCTGGGAGTGCCGACGCCGGCAAAGCTGACGCCGGCAACGCGTTGGACGGAATCGCGTAGAGCAAACCGTTGATCTCGACGAGCCCGTGGAGTTCGCCGTCGATCTTGCCAAAGGCCAGCTCGACCAGCATCTGCCGCGTAGTTCCGCCGAGATCGATCTCGATCAGGGCTGCACGGCCGCCGGCGATCTCGTCGGGGAACCAAGCTGCGACCTGGTTCGAGGGGATCGCGTTCGACGGAATCGCGTTCGAGGGGATCGCGTTGGACGGAATCGCCGATGCGGGGAGTGCCTCGGCGGGGATCGCGTTCGACGGAATTGCCAGCCCAGGGTTCTGTGCCGCGATCGATTCGGCTGGGATCGCGTACACCTTGCCGTTCGACTTGAACACCCCGTAGATCGCCCCGGCATCCTCGACCCAGGTGACCTCGAGCGGCGCAGCGGCTTCTCCAGAATCGGTGCTCACCACCAGCGGCATGCACGTCGTGGCGATGGCCGGGCGCGGAGGATCAGCCTTGGCGACCTGGGTTCCGGCGACGCCGGTCGCGGTGACCGCGGCCGTCACCGCGACCGCCATCCAGACCAAGGGTCCACCGGCGACGACGGCCGATGCCTCGGTTGCCGACGCCCGCTTCGCCATCGCCTCGAACGGCTTGGCGAGTGTCTTGAGGCCCTTCTTGACGGCACGGCGGGCCTTCTTGACGGTACCCCAAAGGCTCATCAGCCGACTCGCCGACTCGGCGCCAGGGCTGCAGCGACGCCACCGGCGAAGGCGGCGTACACACCGACGCCCAGGAAGTTGACCAGTTCACCCCCGAGATCGACCGAGGAGAGGAAACGTCCCCACTGCACCGACACGACGATGGCGGTGATCGCCACCAGCAGACCGAGCACTCTCCGTACCGAGTGCATCGCTGGTACGAATGCCAACACGGCCACCAGACCGGCGGCGATCAACTGCAGCACGCCGACGGACAAACCCGACTCGGACGCATCGAGGTCGAAGACGAACGAAGCTGGAACGTCGAGGCCGGTGGTGCCCGCAAACGGGCCAGAGATCCATGGCAGGAACACGCTCCCGAACAACAACACGAGGCCCCACACCATCAGCGGCGTCGGCGCCGCGAACGTCGCACCCTGTGCGAACTCCTCGCTCGGGACAACGGGCGACCCGGTCGTGTCGGACAGCGAATTATCCGAGATCGCAGTGGCGGCGGGCTCGGCCGCATCGCCAACGTGCAGTGGCGCACCACACCCCGAGCAGAATCGGCTACCAGTAACGACCTCTGCACCACACATCGCGCAGAACCCAGGCGTGTGGTCGATCTCGAAGCCACACGCTTCGCAAAAGCGATGCCGACCCGAAATCTCGGCCTCGCATGAGGGACATGTAAGCATGGTGCCGCTTCCTCGTTGACCGTCGTATTCAATCCACCGTACCGACGCATCGAACCGCCGCTAGAGGCTTTGGTCCCACCCGCGTAACGGTCGGGTGCCTGGCACCCGACCGTTACGCCCGTCGAGCGTTACACCCCCGGTTCATCATGGGCGCATGGCACGACAGCGGCGCATCGACTTCGATGGTGCGGTCCATCATGTGATGAACCGCGGCGTAAACCACGAGCCGATCTTCTTCGGAGACCCCGACAGGATCGAGTTCGGTCACCGATTGGCCGACATCCACGAGCAGTTCGGCGTCACCACGCTCGCCTATTGCCTGATGGGCAATCACTACCACCTGTTGCTCCGAACACTTGACGGAGACCTCTCCACAGCGATGCATCGATTGGCCTCGCTGTACAGCCGCCACACTAACGACCGAGTCGGTCGCGACGGACCACTGTTCCGCAGCAGATTCCACTCGATCCTCGTGACGACCGACGCCTATCTGCTCACTGCGACGCGGTACATCCACCGCAACGCACTCGACATGCCAGGAGTCGCGTCGGTCGGTGACTACCGCTGGTCCAGCTATCGCTCATATGTCAGAGCGCGACCGACACCGACGTTCCTACGGACCGACCTCGTCCTGGGGTGCTTTGGCGACGACCGATCGGAGTTCGCCCGGTTCCACGCTGACGACACCCCGTCGGCGGCGGATTACGCTCCCATCAGCGCAGCCGGCGTCATGCAAGTCGTCCAGTTCGTGATCGCCGAAGACCAACTGCTCCACGCTGACGAGACGACGCTCAGAAACCGGTTGGAGAAAACCCTTGTCATGCTGCTCATCAACGACCATCCCGGCGTCGAGTGGCAACAACAACTCGAAGCTCGTTACGCATTCGGGTCATCGACCGCGCGTCGAATGGCACTGCACCGAGCCCGCCAACGTCGAGCCACCGATCCGGCAGTCGCCAGGATCGCCACACGACTCGAGTTTCTCCTCCAAGCAACCCACCCACGTGCCGCGTAACGGTTTGGTGCCTGGCACCAAACCGTTACGGTCAGCGGCTGAGCGACTTGCGGTTCTTGAACTTGGACTTGAGGTAGTCGGCGTTCATCATTGCGATCACGTCGATCGAGATCGACTTCGGGCAGGCCGCCTCGCACTCGCCGTGGTTGGTGCACGAACCGAAGTACTCGTCCATCGTTTCGACCATCGCTTCGGCCCGCTTGAACCGCTCGGCCTGGCCCTGTGGAAGCAGATTGAGGTGCGACATTTTGGCCCCGGTGAACAGGTTGGCGGCGCCATTTGGGCAAGCTGCCACGCAGGCTCCGCAGCCGATGCATTCGGCGGCGTCCATCGAGGCGTCGGCGACCGGCTTGGGGATCGGGATCAGGTTGGCGTCGGGGGCACCACCGGTCTCGGCGGTGATGAAGCCACCCGACTCGATGATCCGATCGAGCGGTGCCCGGTCGACCATCAGGTCTTTGATGATCGGAAATGCCTTGGCCCTCCACGGCTCGACGACGATCGTGTCACCCGAGGAGAACTTGCGCATATGAAGCTGGCACGTGGCCGTGCCCCGCTCGGGGCCGTGGGCCCGACCGTCGATCATCAGCGAGCAGGTGCCGCAGATGCCCTCACGGCAGTCGTGATCGAACGCGATCGCTTCCAGGCCGGACTCGATCAGGGTCTCGTTCAAGATGTCGAGCAATTCGAGGAACGATGCCTCGTCGCTGATCTCGTCGATCAGGTGGCTCTCGAACCGACCACTGTCGGCGGGACCCGACTGACGCCAGATCTTGATGGTGATGTTGTTCAAGTGGCTCACTTGTAGCTCCTGGTCTGGAACTGGATGACCTCGTACTCGAGTTCTTCCTGGTGTCGGATCGGTGCCATCGGGTCGCCACTCCACTCCCACGCAGCGACATGGGCGAAGTTCTCGTCGTCGCGCTTGGCCTCTCCGTCGCCCTCTTGGTGCTCGGCCCGGAAGTGACCTCCACACGATTCTTCACGGGTGAGTGCGTCGCGGCACATCAGCATGCCGAGCTCGAAGAAGTCTTCGACACGACCGGCCTTCTCGAGCGTCTGGTTAGTGCTCTCGCCATCGCCGGTGACTCGGAGATCGGTCTTGAATTCTTCGTACAGGGCAGGGATTTCCGACAGCGCCTGCTCGAGGCCCTGTTGAGTGCGCTCCATGCCGCAGTTGTCCCAGATGATCTTGCCGAGCTCGCGGTGGAAGTAATCGGGGGACCGGGTACCGCCGATCGACAGAAACCGCTTGAACCGATCGGATGCCGCTGTCTCGGCCTTCTTGAACTCCTCGTGCCCGGTATCGGGGATCGGCTTGTTTAACAGCCCGGACAGGAAGTTCGAGATCGTGTACGGCAACACGAAATAGCCGTCGGCGAGCCCCTGCATCAGCGCCGATGCGCCGAGCCGGTTGGCGCCGTGGTCGGAATAGTTGGCCTCGCCGGCGCAGTACAGACCTGGCACCGTGGTCATCAACTCGTAGTCGACCCACAGCCCGCCCATCGTGTAGTGCGAGGCGGGATAGATTCGCATCGGCACCTGGTATGGATTCTCGCCTGTGATCCGCTCGTACATTTCGAACAGGTTGCCGTAACGCTCGCGGATCACGTCCTCGCCGAGTCGGCCGATCGCCTCGGCAAAGTCGAGGTAGACACCGTTCTTGAGGGGGCCGACGCCCTGGCCGGCATCGACGGCACGCTTGGCTGCCCGCGACGACACGTCGCGGGGTGCCAGGTTGCCGAAGCTCGGGTAGATCCGTTCGAGGTAATAGTCGCGCTCGCCTTCGGGAATGTCGGCGGCGGCACGGGTTTCGTCGGCACTCTTGGGCACCCACACCCGACCGTCGTTGCGCAGTGACTCGGACATCAGCGTCAGCTTGGACTGGAAGTCGTCTGCCTGCGGAATGCAGGTCGGGTGGATCTGGGTGTAGCACGGGTTGGCGAACGCCGCACCCTTGCGGTGTGCACGCCACACCGCCGTGGCATTGCACGCCATCGCGTTGGTCGACAAGTAGAAGGCATTGCCGTAGCCACCCGTGGCCAGCACGACGGCGTGGGCCGAGTGTGAGCTGACCTCACCGGTCAGCAGGTCGCGGGTGACGATGCCGGCGCAGCGACCGTCGATGTTGACGATGTCGACGAGCTCCATGCGGTTGTAAAGGTTGACGTTGCCCAGCCCGATCTGACGAGCGAGCTGTTGGTAAGCACCAATCAACAATTGCTGACCAGTTTGACCCCTGGCGTAAAACGTACGGCTGACCTGGGCGCCACCGAACGAACGGTTGTCGAGCATGCCGCCGTACTCGCGTGCAAACGGAACACCCTGAGCGACCATCTGATCGATGATGTTGACCGATACCTCGGCCAGACGATGCACGTTGGCCTCACGGCTGCGGAAGTCGCCGCCTTTGACCGTGTCGTAGAACAGCCGGTAGACCGAGTCGCCGTCACCCTTGTAGTTCTTGGCGGCGTTGATGCCGCCCTGAGCGGCGATCGAGTGGGCCCGGCGGGGCGAGTCGTGGAACGTAAAGGCGTCGACCCCGTAGCCGAGCTCGGCCAGGGTGGCCGCCGCAGAGGCACCGGCCAGACCTGTGCCGACGACGATGATCTTGAACTTGCGCTTGTTGGACGGATTGACCAACTTTTCGTGGGCCTTGTAGTTGTTCCACTTGTCGGCCATCGGCCCGTCGGGAATCTTGGCGTCGAGATTGATACTCATTCGGAGAGCTCCTCGAGTTGTGTCACCGCAGTGGCGTCGTAGTCGATCACCCCGGCGAGCGTCATGATCGGGAACGACACGTTGCCGACCACGATCAGGGTGGCGATACCGGTGGCGAGGCCGCGGCGCCACTGATTGAATCTCGGGTTGTTCCAACCCATCGACTGAAACAGGCTCCACACGCCGTGGAACAGGTGGATCCCGAGCGCGATGTTGGCCACGATGTAGATCAAGGCGACCGGCACGCGGCTGAGACTGGCGTCGAGATTGCGGTACACCGCACCCTGCTCGAAGCCGGGGTTGAACCAGCCCCACGTGAGATCAGCGAGGTGCCAGAACAGAAACAGCACGACGATGATCCCGGTGTAGCGCATGGTGCGGCTGGCGAAGTTGGCGATCTGGTAGTCACGCGCCGACTGATACTTGACCGGGCGAGCCTTACGATTCAGGATCGTCAGCGAGTAGGCGGCGTGGATGTGCAACAACACGGCTGTGATCAGCCCGAGCCTCATGATCCACAGGAAGTATCCGTGCGGGAGGATCGGCACGAGTAGCTCGCGGAGGTATTCGCCGTATACATCGACGTCGTATGCCCGGCCACCCTGGTGGTTGATCACCCCCAGGTACGCCTTGAGATTGCCGATCATGTGGCCGACGACGAAGCCGATGCCGACGATGCCCGTGATCGCCATCACGTACTTCTTGCCGACGGCCGTGGAATAGAAGTCGATCAGGAATGGCTTGCGTTTGCCGTTCTTGCCGACCGCTGTGCCCGAAACGGGGCCACGCCCCCGCTCGTTGGAGATGGTCTGTGCCATTTGCCCGAAGCTACTCGGGTGCATGCCCGCTGCTCGAAATGGGTGGCGACCCATCTCATCCAACGCGAAGCCATCGCTGGTTCCGATCACGGAAACGACGTTTCGGGTTGGATAGACGGGGTCGGACCGGCCATCATTGGACGACTCTGTACTGACGCCCCAGGAGGCACCCAAACAGTGGACGCAATTCCTTATCTCGCAGCACTATCGGCCCTCGCCGCGCTCGTTCTCGCCGGCTATTACTACACGTGGGTCAAGAAGGCTTCGCCAGGCAACGAGCGGATGATCTTCCTGATGACCGAAATCCAGAATGGAGCCAAGGCCTTCCTCAAGAAGGAATACCAGTGGGTCTCGGTCTTCGTGGTGGCGATGGCAGTCTTGCTGGCAATCGTGATCGCCCCGCTGGCGGCTATCACGTACGTGCTAGGTGCCGTGTTGTCGGCGGGTGCCGGCTATGTAGGCATGACGGTCGCCACTATGGCGAATGCACGTACCACCGAGGCGGCCAAAGACGGACCGGGCAAGGCATTGCCGGTGGCATACCGCGGCGGCGCTGTGATGGGTTTCTCTGTCGCCGGCCTGGCACTGCTCGGCCTGATGGTCACCTATCTGGTGTTCATCGTGTGGTTCGAGGTCGATGAGGCGTTCGAGATCTTCACTGCATTCGGTTTGGGTGCGTCGTCGATCGCCCTGTTCTCTCGTGTCGGCGGCGGCATTTACACGAAGGCCGCCGATGTCGGCGCCGACCTGGTCGGCAAGGTCGAAGCGGGCATCCCCGAGGACGATCCCCGCAACCCGGCCACGATTGCCGACAACGTCGGCGACAACGTCGGCGATGTCGCCGGCATGGGCGCCGACCTGTTCGAGTCGTATGCCGGATCGATCATCGCCCCGATCTCACTCACAGCGTTCTCGTTCGGCTTGATCGCCAGCGACAACGGCGCCGACGGTGTGATCCAGCTGCTCGTGTTCCCGATGGCGATCGCCTTCGTCGGCATGATCGCCTCGATCCTCGGCTCGTTCTTCGTGAAGGGGGGCGACTCGACCGACTCGCACGCCCTCGCCCGCGCCCTCCACATGGGCACCAACGTGGCGATGGCGATCACCGTCGTCGGCACGATCGCGATCGCATATTGGCTGTTCGGCGGCGACCTGTACGACAAGCCATGGGGGCTCGGCGTGTCGGTGATCGGCGGCCTCGCCGTGGGCTGGGGGCTCGGCAAGACGGCCGAGTACTACACCTCCGATCATTACGCCCCGGTCAAGAAGATCGCCAGGCAGTCCGAGACCGGCCCGGCCACCACGGTGCTGGCCGGAATCAGTAGCGGCATGATTTCGGTCGCCGGCTCGGTTGCACTGATCCTGATCGGTATCGGCATCGCCTACTGGGGTGGCGAGCAGACGCTCGGTGACGGTGGCGGCATCTACGGCATCGCCGTCGCCGCGATCGGCATGCTGGCGACCACCGGCGCGGTGGTCTCGGTCGATGCGTATGGGCCGATCGCCGACAACGCAGGCGGCATCGCCGAGATGGCCGAGCTCGATCCTTCGGTCCGCGAAGTCACCGACGCCCTCGACTCGCTCGGCAACACCACGGCCGCGATCGCCAAGGGTTTCGCCGTCGGCTCGGCGGCACTCACCGCCCTGGCGCTGTTCAAAAGCTTCGAGTTCGCGATTGCCAGGGCCAATCCCGAGAAGGCGCTCAACCTCAATATCGGCGAGGTCGACGTGTTCATCGGTCTGTTCATCGGTGCCGGTTTGCCGTTCCTGTTCGCAGCGCTCACGATCGACGCCGTCGGCCGAGCTGCGACACAGATGATCGAGGAGGTGCGTCGCCAGTTCCGTGAGATCCCCGGACTACGCGAGGGCCTTCCCGGTGTGGTGCCCGACTCGGCGCGATGCGTGGCGATCTCTACCGAGGCGTCGCTGAAGGAGATGATCATCCCCGGCTCGCTGGCCGTCGTGGTGCCGCTCGTGACTGGCTTCATCAGCGTCGACGCGCTCGGCGGCCTGCTCGCCGGCGCACTCGTGACCGGCTTTTCTCTGGCGATCTTCATGGCCAACGCCGGCGGTGCCTGGGACAACGCCAAGAAGTACATCGAGGCCGGTCACCACGGCGGCAAGGGCAGCGACCCGCACAAGGCAGCCGTCGTCGGCGACACCGTGGGCGACCCATTCAAGGACACCTCCGGTCCGGCCATGAACATCCTGCTCAAAGTGATGACGATCGTCAGCCTGGTGTTCGCCGGCGCTTTCGTCTGATCACCATCTGACCTGAACACAAACAGGGCCCGGGTTCCACCAGGAGCTCGGGCTCTGTCGCGCCCTGGCCGAGTCCGAGTCCGGGCGCCGCAGGCCTGATATCGGGTCGCCCCCTCTGCGTCGCCGAAACTCTGTGATACCCCTGTGCGCATGATGGATCCATGATCGATACCGGGGTTCTCGCAGCGGTGCAGGGGCTGCTGGCTTGCGACCCTGACGTTGCGTTTGCCGGCGAGCTTGGCGAGATGTCGCGTCGGTCGGGCAGCCTGCGGGCGTTCGCCGACTATGTCGACGTTCGGATCAATCGGCGGTCCACTGAGCTCGCCGCGCAGGGCGCGGCCGACACCGGTGCGCATGTCCTCCTCGACGAAGGGCGGCTCACCGGCCGCGAGGCACTGGCCACGGGCGGGCGCGATCGGGTCTGCACCCAGATCCCGCAGTTCGACGACGCGTTGGCTGCGGGCGCATGCACTGCGGGTCACATCGACGCCGTGGCGAACCTCACGAAAAATCTGACCGACGAAGAACGTTGCGACCTGTCGCTCGTCGTCGATGATCTCGTCGCCGACGCCACTCACCAACCGGTCGCACTCTTCGAGAAAACGACGAAAGCAACCATCGACAAGATCCGTGAGATCCACCGGCCCAACAGCGATGCCGACCAGCTCGACCGACAGCGCAAGGCGTCCAAGCTGAAGCGCTGGACCGACCGCATCACCGGAATCAAGCAGACGTTGATCTCACTCGACCCCCTCCGCGACGCCTCGCTCCACGCTGTCCTCGATGCTCACCTCACCACGATTCGCCACGATCCGGCCAACAAGAACCGCCCGTTCGACGAACTCCGAATCCAGGCCCTCATGATGGCCTTCAGCGCCGGGCATTCGGCCCAACGGATCCCCGAGGTGATCATCCACATCGATCACGAGTCGGCTTGCCATGGCCGACATACCGACACGCTGTGCGAAACGGTCGATGGGCAACCGATCCCGGTGTCGACCGTGCAGCGTCTGTGTTGCGAAGCGATCATCACAACGGTGATCGTCAAACCAGACGGTACGGTCGATCAACTTTGTGCCGAGCTGCGCACCGCCAATCGGGCCCAGCGCCGGTTGCTCGCCGCGATGTATGCAACGTGCGCCCACCCCCACTGCCAAGTTGGGTTCTCGCAGTGCCGCATCCATCACATCGTGTGGTGGACCAAGGGCGGCAAGACGGTGCTGGCGAATCTGCTGCCATTGTGCGAGACCCATCACCATCAAGTCCACGAAGTTGGCTGGAACTTGTCGATCGACGAAAATCGCCTCGTCAGCTGGTTGCGGCCCGACGCGACGCTGTGGCAAACCGCTGACGGGCCAAATCGAAGACCCCTACGACGAGCCGCCAAAGCGAGAGCGCCCGACCCACCGCCAGGCCCCGTCTCCGAACCAGTCGAGTCGCTGGCAAGAACCGGCTAGCGACCAGCACAACCCACCCGCTGATCGCGCCAACAGTTGCCCAGCGGTAACCAACACGCACGGCGGTCGCGGCGTGAGGTGTCATGTTGGTTCCGGCCAATCTCTGTGCCATTTCGGCGATCGGCTGAGGTGTACGGCTGGATCGATCCAGCTTCACGAACTGGTGGCGTC
The DNA here is from genome assembly GCA_937919625.1 of uncultured Ilumatobacter sp. Taxonomy (GTDB): domain Bacteria; phylum Actinomycetota; class Acidimicrobiia; order Acidimicrobiales; family Ilumatobacteraceae; genus Ilumatobacter. The sequence goes on along the minus strand of CALFRK010000082.1, from coordinate 9,279 downwards.
GCCGACAATCGCCCATTGATCGATGATCTCCCACTCCTCGCCGCAGTAGATGCCGACGTTTCCGGTAGAGGCTGCCAGGTCGAGCCGGCCTCCCTGGGTCCAGGTGCCCTCAAAGTGCGACGGGGTCGCAGCGCCACCGTCTGGGGCACTTGCGGTCACAGTCAGCTCGTAGGTCCAGTGGTTTTCGATTGCGCATGAAGTGCCGTCTCCGTAAGTCGACTGGTTGGAATGCCAGAAGACATCAAGAGTCCACGACGTGTCATCGATCAGCCATTCAACCGAGGGGACGTCGCTTTGTGCCTCATCGGGAATCAGCGGCCGCACCACGGTGGAGTACGTGCACGAATCGCCTGCGCAAGCCTCGGAAACGTCAAACCCCCAGGGCAGCTCGGCCCCGATCGCTGTCCCGCCCATGAATGCCGGGGTGGGGACGATCTCTGCGGTCTTGGTTGCAGTGAAGGCCCACCTCGTGGGGAACGGCACAGCCGGGGTGCCGAGATCGACTAGCGCTGCGTCGTCTCGAACCTCGACTACGGCCTCGACCACGGCCTCGGTCGTCGAGGGCACCTCGACAACCTTGCTCGGCTCGTCGACGGCAATCTCGGTACTCGACTCGTCAACGGAAACGTCCACTGACGCTGACGAGGGCGACGGATCGTGATCGGAACCGCCCATCAGCACGAACAAGCCAACAACAAGCGCGGCGCCCACGACAGGGACAACCAGCCAGATCCAATTGAACGACCCTGGCGCCGCGCTGGTCGCCTCAGAATCCGGCACGGGTGCAACCGGCTCGGGGGCGGGCGGCGTGGCATACCTCGGGTCGAACCCGATCGGTGGCAGTGGAGCGAGTTCAGGGATGACGGAGTCGAGAACAGGCTTGGACGCAGCGACTTCCGCTTCCCAGCCGCTCCGGAACTTCTCTTTCATCTCACGGCTGAGTCGCCGCCAAGGATCTTGACCGATGAATGGGTTCGCGATCCAGAAGGACTCCTCGCCCGGCGCTCTCAGTCGCCTGAGAGCTAGGTAGGCCTCGCGGAAGTCGGGGTCGCTGGAATGCGAGACCTGAGTCATGCGATCCCGATCAAGATACGCGGCACCACCGAAGTCGTGTTCCCACCAGTCATCGAGTTCCTTGTCGGTCCACCGAGGCGACACAGTCTCGGCGCTCGCCGGTATCTCTTTCGCCGGCGGTTCGGTCGCCGGCGGTTTATCTGCTGGTTGGTTTGCCTCGGGCAGCTCGTCCTCGTCCTCGTCGTCGTCGAGACCCGGAAGATCGTCCAGTGGCATCCTGTTCCTCTTTTCCCGCCCGATCACCTTCACCAAAGCCAGACGAGCATCCTGCCAACCCTAACCTCGCCCGCTCAGGACGCTAACCCGAGGCTCATCTGCCGGTAGACCCGGACCCCTTGACGGGCCGGCTGCAGCTGATCAGCTGTCGCTCATGATGTGAAGATGTTGTTCGCCGTCATCCCTCGGCGACGAAATCGATCAGACGCTCGACTGCGCCGACCAGTTCTGGTTCGAGGTCGGCGTAGGTTTTGACCTTATTGCGCAAGCGCGGCCAGAACCCCTCGAACGGCACGCCCAGCGCCGCACAGATGCCCTCTTTCCACGGCTGCCCCTTGGGAATCTCTGGCCATACCTGCAGACCGACCAGCTTGGGCCGGACGCCGGCCCACACGTCGACGAAAGGGTGACCAGTGATCAACACCGACGGATGATCGACGCTGGCGGCGATCCGCGATTCTTTCGAGCCGGCGACCAGATGGTCGAGCAGCACACCCAACCGGCGTTGCCCGCCCGGTTGGAACTCGCTCACGGCGGCGGCGAGGTCGTCGGCGCCGTGCAACGGTTCGACCACGATCCCCAGCTCGCGCAGGTCGTCGCCCCACACGTGTTCGACCAGCTCGGCATCGTGCTTGCCCTCGACCCAGATTCGGCTCGCCTTGGCAACCCGCGCCCCGGCCGAGCGATCGGCGGCGATCGACCCTGACGCGGTGACCTGCTGCGTCGCCGTGGCCTGTTGCGCCGGCCGGGCCAGCGTGACCGGCTTGCCCTCCAACAAGAATCCGCCCGACTTCCACGTGAAGTGGCGCAAGTACTGATTGCGATCGCGCAGTGTGATCGCCTCATAGTTCCAGCGCACGACATCGCCGACGAAGCCGCTGGCGCGGTCCTCGACGACCAGCCCGATCGACACCTCGACGATCGGATACTTGGTCGGCTTCTTGCCCTCGGCAAAGTCGTCGAGGATGTCGCGGTCATACCTCATGCGACTGTCGAGTGTGCCACGGGAACCAACGCCGTTCGCGGCACGTCGAACACACATGCGGAGAAACCCGACAGCGCCCGATCCACGACACCAACGACGGCGAGGCGCCGTGGCTGCCCTGATACTGACCGGCGCTTTGGCGCTGGTGGCGTGCGGAGGCGGAGGCGACGACGCTTCCAGCACCGACTTCGACACGCTCGGTGCGGCGGCATCGAGGGAGCTCGCCGACTCGCCCGCCTCCGATGCATCCGGCGGCAGCCTGATCGAAACCAACGAGGCCGCAGCCGAGTCACCGGCCGCGGAGAGCGGCGGCGGTTTCGACATCGGCATCATCGGACGCGACGTCATCATCGAGATCCGCGTGGTGCTCAGCAGCGACAACATCGAACGCACCGTCTCGTCGATCATGGCCCATGCGTCGTCGCTGGGAGGCGGTGTCGCATCATCCGATGTGAACTACGGCGGCCAGGGCGGTTTCGGCAACGAAGGGTACGCGGTGCTCGTCGTGAAGGTTCCTCCTCAGTCGGTCGACAGCCTGCTCGCTGGTCTCGACGACACCGGCACCGTGCAGTCGATCAACCAGAGCGCACAGGATGTCACCGACCAGCTGGTCGATCTCGACGTGCGCATCAGAAATGCCCGCCAGAGCGTCGCCAATGTTCGCGACTTCATGGACCGCACCGAGAATCTCAACGAGCTGGTCACCTTGGAGGGTGAGCTGACCCGCCGCCAGACCCAACTGGAACAGCTGGAGGCTCAGCAGCGCAACCTCAGCGATCGTGTGGCGTTGTCGACTGTGACGATCGAGGTCGTGCCGACCGCATCAGTGCCGGAGCCGATCGACAACGACGCCAACACGATCGGCGATGCCTTCGGGAAGGGGTGGGATGCCTTCACGGGGCTGATCTTCGGAATCGGGTTCGGCTTGGCGATAATGCTGCCGTTCCTCGTCCTCGCTGCATTGCTCGGGCTGCTGGGGTGGGCGATCGCACGCCGCAACAAACACGGCCGGCCGGCCGAAGTCGCATCACCGACAATGCCCGACCCGACACCTGACCCGACACCTGATCGAGAGCCAGCGGTAAACGAGGGCCTCAGTCCTGCCGATGTCGAGCCCGCCAGCCGGCAGAACTGAGCACCCAGTCACTGACGTCACCGTTTGGAAAGGTGAACGGAGCCCGCAAACCGGCATCGGCCACGACCACTTCGAGCGGCACTGGGCCGATATCGGCACGATCGCTCCAGCGGTGCCACCGAACGGCAGGTATCTCGGCCAGTTCAAGATTCGGACGGTCGAGCAGCTCGACCAGCCCGTGCAGCACGCCGGCCTGCCTGTACCCGTCGTCGATCGGCTCGGGGTCGCCGGCGGCGTACCACTCGAGATCCATCGCGATCGGGGTCGGTACGCCGTACGCCTTGCCGAGCGCCTCGTCCGGATCGTCGAGGGCTACGGCGTGGGCCTCGTTGCCGATCGACCATTGTTTCATCGCTGCCACGCAGTGATGCTCTGCCCACATCTCTGGCGCCTTGACGATGAACGGATCCGAGCGTCGCACGACCTTCCACTCGGCGAGGTGCAATAGGGGTCGGCCGGCCTCGACCAGCGCAGCCCAATACCAGTCGCCTCCGGCCACCAACCGATGCCCGGACACGACACCGGCGCGCCCGTCGGGCGTCGATGCCGCAAACACCCACTCTTCCACCGCCGCCTCGCTGTGCCGCAGGTCATCGGTGGGCGAGAGCATCATGATCGGGCAGACTAGGGATCTTGATGGAAGATGGCACCATGAGCGACGACACAGGGATTCGGTATCTCAGTCTGGCTTGGATCCGCGAGCTCAGCCGCGAGGTCAGCGAGAGCGAGACGCTGCGCGAGCTTTCAGACGAGCACACGATCGGTGTCACACAGGTGGTCACCGACGGCCCCGAGGGTGACATCACGTATCACCTCCAGGTCGGTGACGGCATGGCGGCGTTCGGGGCCGGACCGGCCGATCCCGAAAACGTCAAGATGCAGCAAGACTGGGCCACCGCAGTTGCGGTGGCGACCGGCGTGATGAACGCCCAAGAGGCCTTCATCACCGGCAAGATCCTGCTGGTCGGCGACAAGCCGGCGCTGATCAGAGCACAACCCGTTTTCGGCGCCCTCGACTCGATCTTCGCAACGGTGCGCGAACGAACCCGCTACGAGTGAGCCGATCCGATGCCCGAGCTCCCCGAGCTGCAAGCCCACGCCGAACGGCTCGCTGAGGAGTACACCGGACGCGTGCTGTCGCGTTTTGTCCCGATCAAATTCACCGCACTCAAGACGGCGCTCCCCTCCCCTGCCGAGGCCTACGGCAGCCCGTTGCTCGGCGTCGCGAGGCGCGGCAAGTACCTACTTCTCGAGTTCGAATCGGTGCAGTTCGCCGTGCACTTGATGCAGGGCGGGCGCTTGCTGGTCGACACCAAACATTCAGCCAAACCACGCCGCGGCCAGGCCCGCTTTGTGTTCGACGGCGATGGGCCGGCGCTGCTGCTGACCGAGGCCGGCACAGAACGTCGCGCCGGTGTGTGGTGCCTCCCTGCCGCAACGGCGATGACAGAGGTGCCACTCGACAAGCTCGGGCCCGACGCCGATCAGGTCACGCCCGAACAGATGCTCGAGCTGCTGGCGGTCAAGAACCAGCGTGTCCACGGCTTCTTGCGCGACCAGCGCTCGATCGCCGGGCTCGGGCGGCGTCTGGCGAACGAGATCTGCCACCACGCCCGGCTGAGCCCATTCGCGATGACCAATAAGTTGGGCCCAGATCGGGCGACCAAATTGGTCGACGCGATTCGAGCGACCGTCGGCGAAGGGTTGACCTACGAACGCTCCCGCCCCGACATGAGCTCATCGAAAGACCGACCGAGCGGTGTCCACAGGCGCACTGGTGAGCCGTGTCCCGTGTGCGGCACCAAGATCCGTTCCGTCGAATACAGCGGCTACACCGTGTACTACTGCGCCACCTGTCAAACAGGCGGCAAGGCCCTGGCCGACAACACCACCAGCAGGTTCTTGAAGTAGCGAGGTTGCGGCAAACGAACCATCGACGAGTCGGATCCGGTTGAGATGGCCCGGGCCGGCGGCGATACCTCTACGCTCGACAACGTGCGAATCGGCATCCTCACCCGTGAATACCCGCCCGACGTCTACGGAGGGGCCGGTGTTCATGTCGACTTCCTCGTGCGTGAGTTGGTCAAGCTCGCCGACGTCGACGTGCACTGCATGGGCGACCCACGCGACGGGGCCACGGCACATTCCGAGCATCAACCGTTCCTCGCGGGAGCCAACGCCACACTGCGCACGCTGGCCGCCAATCTGGCGATGGCAGACCAAACTGGCGCCTGCGATCTGGTGCATTCACACACGTGGTATGCGAACATGGGCGGCCACCTGTCGAAACTGCTGCACGGCGTCCCGCACGTGGTCACGTCACACTCGCTCGAGCCACACCGGCCGTGGAAGGCCGAACAGCTGGGGGGTGGGTACCGTGTGTCGTCGTGGGCCGAGCAGACCGCCTACGAGGCCGCCGACGCAGTGATCGCCGTCAGCCACGGCTCGAAACGCGACGTGATGAACTCGTACCCCAGGCTCGACGAGTCCAAGGTGCATGTCGTGCACAACGGCATCGACACCGAGCTCTACCGGCCTGATCGCGAAACCGACGTGCTCGAACGACTGGGTGTCGACCCCGATCGCCCGTCGGTCGTGTTCGTCGGCCGGATCACCCGCCAAAAAGGAGTGCCGCACCTGCTACGGGCGGCACTCCAGTTCCACGAGTCAGCGCAGCTCGTGCTGCTGGCCGGCGCTGCCGACACCCCAGAATTGGCGGCCGAAACCGATGCGGCGATCGCCGAGCTGCGGGGCCGCCGTGATGGTGTTTTCGTCGTGTCGGAGATGTTGCCTCGCGAGCAGGTTCGCCAGGTGCTCACCCACGGCACGGTGTTCGCCTGCCCGTCGGTGTACGAACCACTGGGAATCGTCAACCTCGAGGCGATGGCGTGCGAAACAGCCGTAGTCGCCAGCGACGTGGGCGGCATCCCCGACGTCGTCGTCGAAGGTGAGACGGGCCTGCTTGTGCACTATGACGAAAGCGATACAAGCACATTCGAAAACGACTTTGCCGCAGCCGTCAACCAGGTATTGGGTGATCGACAGCAGGCCACAGCGATGGGCGTAGCCGGACGCCAGAGGGCGATCAGCGAGTTCGGCTGGGACATCGCCGCCCAACGGACGATGGCGATCTACGAGTCCCTGCTCTGACGACGGTCAACCCTGCCCACCCGCCGGAGAAATCGGGCGGGTGGGCCAGCAATCGATCCCGTAGCCTGTTCTGCTTATGGCGAACATCCCTGAACGGCCGACGCTCGACGGCATCGAGGAACGCTGGGCCAACCAGTGGGAATCCGATGGCATCTACCGCTTCGACGATTCAGCCGTGCGCGCCGATGTGTTCTCGATCGACACGCCACCACCCACGGTGTCGGGTTCGTTGCACATGGGGCATGTATTCAGCTACACCCACACCGACACGATCGCCCGCTTCCAGCGCATGCAGGGCAAGTCTGTGTTCTACCCCATGGGATGGGACGACAACGGGCTACCCACCGAGCGGCGCGTCCAGAACTACTACGGCGTGCGGTGCGACCCCAGCCAGCCATACCAGGCTGACTTCGAGCCACCGTTTCGCGGCGACCCACCCAAGAAGCACAACGCGATTCCGATCTCGCGACCGAACTTCCTCGAACTCTGCGACGAGTTGGTAGAGATCGACGAGCAGGTGTTCGAGGCTCTGTTCCGACGGCTCGGGCTGAGCGTCGACTGGAATTATCTCTACGCCACGATCGACGAGCGCAGCCGACGCGTCAGCCAGCGCGCCTTCCTTCGCAACCTGAAGCGCGGCGAGGCCTACAGCCACGATGCACCAACGATGTGGGATGTCGACTTTCAAACAGCCGTCGCCCAGGCCGAGATGGAAGACCGCGATCGACCCGGCGCATATCACAAGATCGCCTTCCACAAGAGTGACGGCTCGGGCGACGTGTTGATCCTCACCACCAGGCCTGAGCTGCTGCCGGCCTGTGTCGCCCTCGTGGCCCACCCCGACGACGGGCGCTATCAGCCGCTGTTCGGCTCGACCGTGCGGACACCGCTGTACGACGTCGAGGTGCCCGTGATGGCCCACGAACTGGCGCAACCCGACAAGGGCACGGGGATCGCCATGATCTGTACGTTCGGTGACGCAACCGACGTCACGTGGTGGCGCGAGCTCAATTTGAACATGCGCCCGATCATCGGCCGCAACGGACGGATTCTCGCCGATCCACCCGATGATGTCGACCCCGAGGCGTACGCCACGATCGCCGGTCTCAACATCAAGCAAGCCCAGCGCACGATCGTCGAGCAGCTCCAAGCTTCCGGCGAGCTGCTCGGTGAGGCCGATCCGATCCAGCATCCGGTGAAGTTCTACGAGAAGGGTGATCGCCCACTCGAAATCGTCACCAGCCGTCAGTGGTATATCCGCAACGGTGGCCGAGCAGCCGACCTGCGCGACGCACTGGTGACCCGGGGCGACGAGATCAGCTGGCATCCCGGCCACATGCAGCATCGCTACGACAACTGGGTCGAGGGTCTCAACGGCGACTGGCTGGTCAGCCGTCAACGCTTCTTCGGAGTGCCGATCCCTATCTGGTACGCCCTCGACGCCGACGGCGAGCCCAACTACGACAATCCGCTCGTGCCCGATGAGTCGCAGCTGCCGATCGACCCGTCGACAGATGTGCCAGCGGGCTTTGCAGCCGATCAGCGCAATCAGCCGAACGGATTTATGGGCGATCCCGACATCTTCGACACCTGGGCCACATCGTCGCTCAGCCCACAACGAGCGGGGCTGTGGGAAGAGGACGGCGCCGACCTGTTCGACCGCATCTTCCCGATGGACATGCGCCCGCAGGCCCACGACATCATCCGCACCTGGCTGTTTGCCACCGTCGTGCGCAGCCACCACGAGCACGGCAAGGCGCCCTGGGCACATGCCGCCCTTTCGGGCTGGATCCTCGACCCGGATCGCAAGAAGATGTCGAAGTCGAAGGGCAATGTCGTCACGCCGATCGACCTGTTCGACCAATACGGCACCGATGCTGTGCGGTATTGGGCCGCCTCCGCACGTCCTGGCACCGACACAGCGTTCAGCGAGGACCAGATGAAGGTCGGGCGCAAGCTCGCCAACAAGCTGCTCAACGTCTCCAAGTTCGTGCTGTCGTTCGGCGAGGTGCCAGAGGGCACCGAAGCGACCGACCCGATCGACACATCGATGCTTGCCAAGCTCGATGCCGTCATCGAAGAGGCCACCATCGCGTTTGCTGCGTTCGACTACGCCCGCGCGCTCGAACGCACCGAGTCGTTCTTTTGGTGGTTCTGTGACAACTATGTCGAGCTCGTCAAAGGCCGTGCCTACGCCGCCCGCGGCCAGGCGCCTGCCAACTCGGCCCGGGCCGCCCTGCTAACGGCGCTCAGTGCGATTCAGCGTCTGTTTGCCCCGATTCTGCCATTCGCCGCCGAGCAGGCATGGAGCTGGTGGAACGATGCCAGCGTGCACGTTCAGGCGTGGCCGCAGTCAACCGGTTCGACCGGCGATCCGGCCCTGATCGACCCGACGCTCGAACTGCTCGGACACGTACGCCGCGCCAAGACCGAAGCAAAGGTCAGCCAGCGCGCTGAGATCGCGACTCTGCTGGTAACCGGTCCGGCCAGCATGCACGACGCACTATCGGCCGGTCGCCACGATTTGCTCGAGGCCGGATCGATCCTGGAGTTGTCGACTCGAACTGCCGATCGACTCGGGTGTGAGATCGAGCTCGCCCCCTCGACGTGAGCCAGCGGTAGCGATAGCCTTGATCGTCATGCGAGCGGTGCTGGGACGGTTTGTCGCGTTGTCGGTGTTCGGCTGCGCCCTCTTGATCGCGACGTCAACGGCGGACGC
>CALFRK010000081.1 GCA_937919625.1 uncultured Ilumatobacter sp. | reverse complement strand
CGCGACGACGGGCCTGAAGACCTCGAACGTCACGACCGAGCGGACAGAAAGCAATGCAGCTACATCGTCTGCACTCGTCTGGGTCATCGACGCACTCGCGGAGAAGAGTGTCCGTCCCGATCTCGACTGCAGTGAATTGGGTCCGGATATCGCCGCACCCGTCAACCTCCTGGCGGCAGCGAGCGCGACCGTGACATGCACAACCCAGCCCGACATCGATTTCCACCCGACCGTGCTTCTGACGGCATCGGGCACAACCGCCGACGGGACCCAACGCCAGATCGAGGTCGTCGTCCAGGTCCCGCGTGCTGACTACACCGTCCAGGTCCGATCCTGGACCGTCGACTGACGAGCCAGACCAGCTACCGCCACGGTTGGCGTGCCTGACGTAGAGTCGTCGCATGTCGTGGGAACAGCTTGTCACTGGGGTTGAGCTCCCGTTTGCCGATGGCCTCGTCGTTCCAGAGCTGTTTCCCTATCCGCTGGACGTTCCGTCTCCTCCGGCGGTCGCCGATGTCGAGCACAGCGCTCACGCTGCGACGCTCAACACCTTCAGGGACACCGTCACGCCTGGCATGACGGTTGCTGTCGGGGCCGGATCGCGGGGGCTCACCGGGCGGGTCGAGTTGTTGCGTGGCACGATCGCTGCTCTGCGCGAGCTCGGGGGGGAGCCGTTTGTCGTGCCTGCCATGGGCTCGCACGGCGGGGCCACGGCCGAGGGGCAGGTCCACATGCTGGCCGAGCTCGGGATGACCGAGGAAACGTTGGGCGCCGAGATTCGGGCCACGATGGACACCGTCGTCGTCGCACACACCGCCAGTGGCACGCCTGTCCACCTCGACGTCAACGCGGCGGCCGCCGACCGGTTCTTGCCCGTCAATCGGATCAAGCCGCACACCTGCTTCAAGGGGCCGATCGAGTCTGGTTGCATGAAGATGGCGGTGGTCGGGTTTGGCAAACAGCCGGGCGCATCGCTCGTGCACTCGTGCGGGCCGATCGAGATGCGCGACCGGTTGCTCGATGCCTGCGCCGCGCTGCGCGGCACCGGCAAGCTGCTGGGAGGCGTCGGATCGATCGAGTCGACCAGCGGCGAGATTGTGCGGATCGAAGGTCTCGGCGCCGACGACGTCGGAGCCGAGTTCGAGCGGGAGCTGACCGAATATGCCAGGGCGCTCGTGCCGGCGCTGCCGTTCGACCAGATCGATGTGCTGATTATCGAGCTCGGCGGCAAGGACATCTCCGGCACCACCATCGACCCCAACGTCACGGGGCGGTTCTGGGTACCTAGCCTCGACGATCTCGACAAACCATCGGTCGGCGCGATCGTGCTGCTCGACCTGACAGAGGTGAGCGGCGGCAATGCGCTCGGGATCGGATTCGCAGACTTCATACCGGCGTCGCTCGCCAACAAACTCGACTTTCGCAAGACCTACATCAACTGTTTCACCGCCGGCCCGGCCGGTATGCGGCGGGCACGCCTACCGATGGTGCTCCCCGACGAAGAATCGTGCATCAAGGCAGCACTGTCGATGTGTGGTCGCGGGCCCTCCGAACCCAAGCGCGTAGTGCGGATTCGGTCGACCCTGCACCTCACCGAGTGCAGGGTCAGCAGCGCTCTGCTGCCCTAACGACAGACTCTCAAGATTCCGCCAAGGTCGCTGCTAACGGCATGACGATGTGTCGATACAACTTCCGTGAGACGGAACCGACGCGATAGCAAAACGGTAGAGCACACTCGTCGCGATCGAGGCGTCTCGCTGATCGAGATCATGATCGCGATCACACTCATCAGTGGCGTCGTCGTTGGAACGATGGCGACGCTGAGAGCAACCACGATCGCCGGCACACGCCACCGCGACCACGCAAACGCGTACGGATGGCTGCAATCTGCCTCCGACGTCCTCTATTCCACCCCAAAAATCAACTGCGACGGAGCGCTCGCCGACAAGGGCGAGTCCGCCGTTCGCGCTGCGTACGACGACGTCGTCGATAACGTACCGCACCCTCAGAACTGGAACGACTGGCAGATCCGGATTGTCCCGAACGTGCAGTTTTGGAACGCCGCCAATCTCGACGCCGACCCGGACATCGAATACTTCTTCGGGAGCGACTGTGATCCCAGCTTGAGCCTGCAGCTGGTGCGAATCGAAGTTCGCAACACCGACGGCGCCATCATCGAAGACGTGGAGATCGTCAAATGAGCCGCCACCGCCACTACGGACCCGACTCCGGCTTCACGCTGCCCGAACTATTGATCTCGGTCGTGCTGATGTCGCTGATCGGCTCGGTGATCACGATGGCGATCATCGTCAGCATCCGCGCTGCGCCAAGCGTGGCGTCCCGGGCTGACAGCGCGATTGCCGTGCAGGGCATCACTACCTTCCTGCCGCCCGATGTCGATTCCACCGAGCCGGGCGGTTTTGACATCAGCCCAGCCACACCCTCGGGGTGTTTGGGGACCGACCCCGGTAGCAACATCGTGCGCATGACATGGTCGGAGACATTCGCCGGCACGAAGACCACCTATGTCGCCAACTACCGCTTCACCACCGCCACCAACACGGGCACGATCGTTCGGATTGCGTGCTCGGGGCAACTCACGCTCGGCAACCCGACAGTGCTCTCGATGACCGCCAAGCTCAGCACGACCGTCCCCACGGTCACGCTGTTCGACAGCAATGCCGACGGCAAGAACGACCAGCTCACCGTCGAGATCGAGACATTCTCGGGCGACGTCATCAGCATCGACGCGGCCTCGAAGAACCCGGCAGAGACGCTGCCCCCGAACGTCACCAACCCGGCGACTACGTCGACGACCACGACAGCGATGCCCAACAATCCCCCGACGGCCGCACCGGTAAGTCTGGTCAGCAACCCATCCGCCCCAATCGTGTTCATGCTCGCGGCCGTCGACCCCGACGGTGATCCGCTAACGGTCAGCGTCACCAACACGCCCACCGGATGGAATGTCACGCTGGTTGGGCTCGAGGTCACCATCACCTCGAACGGCACTCTCGGAACGTTCGTACTCGACTACGTGGTCGAAGACCCCTTCGGCGCCAACGCGTCGTCGACGATCACAATCGAAAACACGAGCGTCGCGACGACAACCACCACGACCACGACAACCACCACGACCACCACCACGCTGCCGCCCTGCGTCGTGTCGGCGGTCACGGCGAACCCGAGCGAGGTCGATCTGCAAAACAAGAACCCAGGAAAACTCAAGAAGGACGTCACCGTCACAGCGATCGTGACAAGCGGGTACTGCGTCGGGCTGACCCTGCAATACGAAACTGGCGGACCGGGCGGCCAGCACGTTCAGAATCTCGGAGACAGCGCTCCGTATCAGGTGATTCTGCTCGGCCAGCCGACCGGCACCGAGCTCTGGTCGGAAGGCACCCACGTACTCGAGGTTCGTGACGGATTCGACACCCTTCTCGCCCAAACGACACTGACGGTAGACGACTGATGATGCTGCACCAACCCACACGCCGTACCCCCGACGACAAGGGCTCGATCTTGCCACTCGTGCTCGTGATGATGGTCGTGATCGCCGTGATCGTCACCTCACTCGCCGGCTATATCGCGACCAGCCTGCGTTACGGCAACGTCGTGGAAGAGCGGGCCGACCGACTCGCCGCTGCCGATGGCGGGCTGCGCTACGCGATCGAACGACTCCAAAACTCTGCCTACGCCGGGTGCCTCAGCAATCTCGGTGACGCTGCGAACGGTGGCTACACGATCGAGTTCCCGGTCACCGTGAACGATGCCCAGATCAACATCACGTGCACAAAGGGCAGCAACAGCATCGGCGACATCAAGGCGTGGGCGATCATCGTCACCGGCGAGGGCGTGCCGCCCGGTCAGTGGTTCTGGCAGAGCCAAGCCGGAGGCGGCAAGACCAAGCTGCTCGGCGGCCCAGTGTGGATCACCGATCCGGGACGATCTGACTTGAAGTCACCGGTCGAGATCGAGGACGGTGACATCTGGTACTCCCGTACCGACTGCATCAGCCCGGTTCTTACCCTCGAAGCCTCGCTCACGTTCACACCCGACTACCGGGGCACGATCTGCGTCGACCAGGTTTGGACCGACGTCTATAGCGCCCCGACGATCGGCGTGGTTTCGGCGACGACGCCAGATCCGGCGCCGGCGCCCGTGGCCGGGTGCACCATCTTCGAGCCAGGTCGGTACGCCGTGGCGCCCACTCTCGGACCAAATACGTACTTCAAGAGTGGCAACTACTACTTCGAAGACGTCACGATCAATATCACGGACTCAGTCGTTACTGCCGGCTGGGCCGATTTCGACCGTTGGGGCGATCAACAGTTCGTCGCCAACGCACCGTGTGATGCGGCGATGGCTGCCGACCAGGGCACAAGCCTGTCGGGCGCCACCTGGTACTTAGGTGGCACGAGCAAGGTCGAGATCGACAACAAGGGCAGTCTTGAGATCATGCGCCGCCTGCAAGGTGACTCGCTCGTGAGCATTCAGGGAATCGATACCGACGCTGATGGGATGATCACGAGCACCCTCGGCTACAACGACAACGTCGCATGGACCAAGTCCGGCAACAACAGCGATCTAGCAATCCACGGACTGCTCTGGGCGCCACGTGCTCAACTCGAGTTCGGTAACGTCACCAATAGCGCCAACGGCCAGTTGCTCGGCGGGGCCGCTGTATCGCGAATCGTGCTGCAGGCGTCGGCCTCGGCGCAGGCATTCACGATCAGGGTCGAGACATCGCCGATCTACTTCGAGCTCCGGATCGATTCGACCGCCACCAAGAATGGTGAGTCGACAACCATGACCGCTGTCGTCCAGGTCGACGACCAAGGCACAACTGCCGTCAACTCGCTCCGCGTACGCGACTAACGACGCTGATCCCCGCCGCCGGCCTAGGTGCCGTAGCCGAAACCGAGGTCGGGCGCCGTGAGCAGTGGCGCATAGGCCACGCCCGCCTGTTCGCACATGGCGGCGCACGTTCCACCGCGATCGACGATCAGTGTGACCAGCACCGGCTCGGCGCCGAACGCCCGCACCACCTCGACCGCTTCCATCAACGACGAACCGCGGGTGACCGTGTCTTCGGTGATGACCACCTTGTCGCCGGGTTGCAGCGCTCCGGCGAGCCGTCCGGTCACACCGTGATCCTTGGCCTCTTTGCGAACGCTGAAGCTGCGCAGCATCCGGCCCCGCGTCGCGGCCACGGCAGCAACGCCGAACGCCACCGGGTCGGCGCCCATCGTGAGACCCCCTATCGCCGTGGCCTCGTCGGGGATGATCTCGAGCATCGCGTCGGCGACCAGCAGAATCCCGTCGGGGCGACACGCCGTCTGCTTCGTGTCGAGAAACCAGGTCGATTTGGCGCCCGACTTCAGTGTGAAGTCACCGCGCTTGACCGAGTACTCGAGCACATGCCGGCGTAACGCATGCAACGTGGGTGACAACTCGGGAAGATCATTCATCACCCATCGACCTTACCGACCCCCGCTACCGGTGTTGGGAGTTGTGCCTGGCACAACTCCCAACACACGGTGCCCAACAAGGCCAAACATGGAGCTCCTATTGAAACAAAAGATCGGATGTCTACAATGACGGCTATGGCTGCAAAGCGTGGACCAAAAGAGATGACACCCGAGCACAAGGCGGCACTCGAGCGCGGACGCGCCGAGGGCCGTGTGGTGCGTGAATACTTGGAGGCATTACGTAGCTCGAAACCAAAGCGGGGCCGTAAGCGCACACCCGAGTCGATCAATAAGCGGCTTGCCAGCATCGAACAAGAACTAACCAATGCCAGCGCGATCGATGAACTACAGCTCGTTCAAGAGCGGCGTGATCTCACCGCCGAGCTGGCGACATTTGGTTCGATCGTCGACATCACCTCACTTGAAGATGCCTTCGTCGGAGTAGCCAAGGCCTACGGCGACCGCAAAGGCATTTCGTACAGCTCATGGCGCGAGGTCGGAGTTTCGGCGGCCACGCTGTCGCGTGCCGGTATCGGTCGCCGCGCTTAACCCGCCAACCAGACGTCGATCAGACGTCGATCAGACGTCGATCGCCTGGAGTTGGTCGAATACCACCTGCAGATTGCTCAACGAACGCCTGAGATCGAAGGCGTCGTCGAGCAGAGCATTGTCGACATCAGGGTCGGCTTCGAGCAGTTGGCGAAAGTCGGTTCCCGCGTCCCACGCCTGCATCGCATTGCGTTGCACAATGCGATAGGCGTCGTCGCGCGACTTGCCGGATGACACGAGGCCCAGCAGCACCGGTTGGCTGAAAACCAGGCCGTAGCTGGCATCGAGATTGGTCTGCATCCGCTCGGGAAACACCACGAGACCCGACAACAACCGACCCAGGCGGCGCATCACATAGTGCGCCAGATGCGACGAGTCGGGCAGCACCACCCGCTCGACCGACGAGTGAGAGATGTCTCGTTCGTGCCACAGCGCCACATCCTGCAGGCCGGCCAACAAGTTTGATCGCAGCACCCTTGCGAGACCCGAGATCGTTTCGGCAGAGATCGGGTTGCGCTTATGCGGCATCGCCGACGATCCCTTCTGGCCGGGCTTGAAACCCTCCTGCACCTCGCGCACCTCGGTGCGCTGAAGATGGCGCAGCTCGATTGCCATCAGCTCGCACGTGGCACCGATCGAGGCACACGCGTACAGGAACTCACTGTGCCGGTCGCGGGCGATCACCTGAGTCGCAGCGACAGGGCGCAGCCCGAGCGCGGCACCGACGAAGGTTTCGACCGAGGGCGGGATGTTTGAGTAAGTGCCAACCGCACCGCTCAGCTTCATGACTGCAATCGTGTCGCGGGCAGCCCTCAGACGACGCCGGTCGCGGTCGACCTGAAGCGCCCACAACGCAACCTTCGCACCGAACGTGGTCGGTTCGGCGTGCACACCGTGCGTGCGCCCGATCATCACCGTGTCGCGATGCTCGTGCGCCATGTCGAGCAAGGTCTGGATCAACCGTCCCGACTCGTCGATCAACAGGTCGGCGGCGTCGGTCATCTGCCAGCACAACACCGTGTCGCCAACATCGCTGGACGTCAGCCCGTAGTGAATCCACTTGCCGGCGTCGTCGGCGATAGCTGCCTGAACGACGTCGACGAACGCCGCCACATCATGGTCGGTGATCGCCTCGCGCTCGACGATCGCCTGAACGAACGCCTCGTCGACACGGGGAGCCCGTTGGCGACACACCAACGCATCTGCGGCCGGCACGACGCCGATCTCGGCGTGGGCCTCGGTGGCGAGGATCTCGACCTCCAAGAACCGAGCGAACTTCGAGACGTCCGACCACACCTGGTCCATCTCGGGGGTCGAATAGCGTGGGATCACTGGCGGCCAGAGGTTCTCATGGCGTCCACAACAAGTAGTCGTCACGTTCGGCGCCGACACCGACGACCTTGACCGGCACCCCGACCTGCGCCTCGACCAGGGCGAGAAAGGCCTTCGCCTGCTTCGGTAACGTGCCCGATTCGCGCGTGGCCGAGAGGTCGGTCTGCCAACCCGAAAGCGTCTCGTAGACCGGTTCGACCCGGGCCAGAACCGCGGACCGGTCGGGGTAGTAGTCGATCAGTTCGCCGTCGAGCCGGTAGGCGGTGCACACCTTGACCGACTCGAACCCGTCGAGAATGTCGAGCTTGGTCAGCGCCACCTCTGACAGGCTGTTGAGCCGCACGGCTTGGCGCAGCATCACACAATCGAGCCAGCCGGCGCGACGACGGCGCCCGGTAACGGTGCCGAACTCGCGCCCGACGTCGATCAGCGTGTCGCCATCGCTGTCGAGCAGCTCGGTCGGGAACGGCCCTGCGCCGACGCGGGTCGTGTATGCCTTGGTGATCCCGACGATGCGACTGATATCGCGAGGTCCGAGACCGGTGCCGGCACAGGCGCCGCCGGCGGTCGGGTTGGACGACGTGACATACGGGTACGTGCCGTGATCGAGATCGAGGAAGGTTGCCTGGGCGCCCTCGAGCAGCACCTGCTCGCGGCGCCCGAGCGCCGTGTGCAACAGGGTCACGGTGTCGGCGACGTAGGGCTGCAAACGACGGCCGTACTCGACGAATCGGGCGACGATCTCGTCGACGTCGAGAGGAGGCTCGCCGGCCTGCTCGATCAGCGCGTTCTCGGCGATCGCCCGAGCCTTGACTGTGGCGGCGAAGCGCTCGATGTCGACGACCTCACCGACCCTCACGCCAACCCGGCGGGCCTTGTCGGCGTAGGCCGGGCCGATGCCCTTCAACGTGGTGCCGATCTTGTCGTCACCACGCACCGCCTCGGCGATCGCGTCGTGGGTCTGATGCCACGGAAAAATCAGATGCGCCAGGCTGGAAACCTTCAGGCCGCTACATGAGATGCCGCGCCCTTCGAGCGTGTCGATCTCTTTGAACAGGGTCGGCATGTCGACCACGACACCGTTGGCGATCACAGGCACGACATGGTCGTACAGCACCCCACTGGGAATCAGCTGAAGAGCGTACTTCTGGTCGTCGACCACCACCGTATGACCGGCGTTGTGGCCGCCCTGGTAGCGCACCACGTAGGTGTGCTCCTTGGACAGCAGGTCGATGATCTTGGCCTTGCCCTCGTCACCCCATTGGGCGCCGACGACGACGGTGACGGGCATGGGCACGCTCCCCGGGGTATGCGGACTGAACGTGACCTGACTCTACTCGCGTCACCGCCGCGACCCGTGGCCCGGCACCGATCTGAACGATTTGTCCGAGCCGCCACCACCGTTACCAAACGTGCCTGGCACGTGGAGTAACGGTGGCGGCGGCGGGCGGGTACCGTTGCTCGGCGTGACGGTGATGCGGGTACAGCGGTGGGGCGAGATGAGCGAACCAGCTCGTGACGCGCTCGTCGCACGCGGACTAGACGACATCTTCAATCCGCAACTGCGCGACTCGATCGGTGCCCTGATCGACGACGTACGCCGGCGCGGCGACGCCGCTGTGTGCGATGCGCTCGCCAAGTTCGATGGCATCACACTGACGCCAGGGCAGCTAAGGGTGACCGACGACGAACTCGACAGCGCCACCGTGAGCGAGGCCGTCGATCGGGCGATCGACGACGCCATCACGCATCTGCGGGCATTCAACGAGCATCAGCTCGAACGGTTCGACGATTGGTCGTTCGAACCCGAGCCGGGCCTGGTGGTCGGCGAAAAGATCACTCCGATCTCGTCCGCCGGGTTGTTCACCCCGTCGGGCAAAGCCAGCTACCCCAGCGTGGCGTATCAGCTAGCGGTTCCGGCGATCGTGGCCGGCGTTCCCGAGCTGACGCTCGTTGTTCCCCCCGCCCCCGATGCAAACGGCCAGGTCGACCCCGCCGTGCTGGTGGTGTGCCGCAAGCTCGGCCTCAGACAAGTCTTCCGCGTCAACGGCCCGGCCGGAATTGCCGCCATGGGGTTCGGCACCGAAACCATCCCGAAGGTTCGCAAAATCGTCGGGCCCGGCTCGCCTGCCGTCACGCTCGCCCAGGTCGAGATGCAGCGCCACGGCGTGGCAACGATGATGCTGCTCGGTCCAACCGAAAGCCTGGTGATCGCCGACCACACCGCCGACCCGCACCGCCTTGCCGCGGATCTGTTGGTCGAGGCCGAGCACGGCACCGATACCTCCGTCGTATTGGTCTGCACCGACTCGGCCACCGCCACCACTACGGACATCGAACTCGAACGCCAACTCGGCGAACTACCAACGGTACGGGCCAAAGCAGCCCGAGCCGCATTGGGTCCCAACGGCGGATGTGTGCTGGTCGAGTCGCTCGACGAGGCCGTCGCCATCGCCAATCGATACGCCCCAGAGCATCTTCAGATCGCCGTCGATGCAGACGAGGTCGAGCGGGTGCTCGCCGGATTGGTAAACGCCGGCGAGATCCTCGTTGGCCAGCACACTCCCTTTAGTGCCGCCAACTTCGTGATCGGCTGCCCGGCCTCGCTGCCCACCAGCGGGTTCGCCCACGTCAGTTCGGGGATCACCGCCGCCACGTTCCTCAAGCGCACTGCTGTGGTGGGTGCCGACGAAACGGCGCTTCGACGGATGGGGCCGTCGGTGATCGCACTCGCCGACCACGAAGGATTCCCCGCTCACGCAGCGGCTATTCGGCGTCGCACTCAATCGGATCTTGACTCGGTTGAGCCGGCGCGGTGGCGCAGGTAGCGCCTGAGTAGCGTACGATCTCACCCGTGACGACAATCCTGTTAGTCGAGGATGACGAACGGATCAGCGAGCCGCTGATCCGAGTGCTCGGTTCCGAGGGCTTCGAGGTCATCCACGCGGCCACGGGCAGTGACGGAATGGCCGCCGTGCTGGGGCGGCGGCCCGACCTGATGCTGCTCGATCTCACCCTGCCCGACATCGACGGACTCGACGTCTGTCGAAGGGTCCGCGAAGATCGCCCAGAGATGCCGATCATCATGCTCACGGCGCGCGCCGACGAAATGGACGTGATCGTGGGTCTCGGGGCGGGCGCCGACGACTATGTACCCAAGCCGTTTCGGCTTGCCGAATTGGTCGCCCGCATCAGAGCACGGCTGAGGATCGCTCAGGCCGCACACCAAATGCCGCGCGAGCTGGTTGGTGGCCCGCTACGAGTCAACACCGAATCGCGGCGGGCATACCTCGATGAAGAAGAACTCGCCCTCACATCCAAAGAATTCGATCTCCTGGCGCTGTTGATGAGCAAGCCCGACGCGACCTTCACGCGCGAGCAGATCATGTCAACCGTGTGGGATGAGAAGTACTGGGGATCAACCCGCACGCTCGACACCCACGTCTCCACGTTGCGCAAGAAGATCGGCGACTACTCCGATCCGCCGACGCTGATCGTGACAATCCGCGGCGTTGGGTTCCGGTTCGAAGGCTGACCCGGAGCGACCGTGCGTCGTCGCCTCGTCATTTCCACCATTGCGATCGTGCTGGTCGTACTCGGTGCGATCGCGGTGCCGATCGGAAAGGTGGTGTACGACGCCGCCGAACGTCAGCTCGATGCACGGCTCGACCAACAAGCCGCAACGATCGAAGCCGACTATGCGCGCGGCGTCCTCGAAGGGAAACCGCCCGACCTGGCAACCGCCCTGAATGTGCTCGGCCAAGGCGACGGGCTCACAATCGTGCTCGACGACGGAACCACCTTGGTCGACAACCGTCTGGACGGACCGACGCGCAGTGCGAGCCGGCTCTCCGCCGATGGCACTCGGATCGTTGTCATGACCGACGCCAATCCACTCGACCAGAACTTCCGTGACCAGCTCAACGTATTGATCGTTCTGGCGCTCGGTGCACTCCTTGCCGCTGCAGGGTTGGCAGCCGTTCAGGCCCGGCAGTTGGCACGCCCGCTAGAACGTCTTGCAACACGCGCCAGTCGGATCGGACAAGGCGACTTCAGCCTGCAGCCGTTCGGCAAGACCAGTATCCCCGAAATCGACGGCATCGGCTCAGCGTTGGATACCAGTGCCCAGCGGGTCGACACGATGCTCGCCAGCGAGCGGCATTTCACCGCCGATGCAACCCATCAGCTGCGCACTGGCATAGCCGGCATCGCCATGCGGCTCGAGATTCTGACGATGACCGGCGACGAAGCGGTCGCTTCCGAAGCAGCGGCCGGGCTAGCCCAAACCGATCGGCTCAATGCCACCATCAATGATCTGCTCGCTGCGGCCCGCAACCGCACCACTAACCAGCAGACGGTATTCGATCTGACCACCCTGGTGGTGGCCCACGCCGAAGAGTGGCGACCCCGGTTTGTGGCGCTGAAACGGCACGTTTCGGTGATCACCGCCAAACCTGCTCCACCCGTGTTCGGAACGACGGGGTTGGTGGGGCAGGTGATCGACATTCTGATCGACAATGCGATCCGTCACGGCGCGGGTGCGGTCACCCTGATGATCGACGGGCCGGCCGTGGTCGTGATCGACCAGGGCAGCGGCGTCCCGCGCGAGCGTCTCAGGACGCTGTTCGATGGGCCGGTCGACCCGGGCGCTCGGCATGGGCGCGGGCTGCCGCTGGCTCGTCGTTTGGCGCAGGTCGACGGAGCGAGCCTTGACGTGATCGGCAACCACCCGCTTCGTTTCCGGTTCCGGCTCGTGATCGGCGATCTCGCACCTGACAGTTGATAAAGGGCAGAAAGAACCTCTCGCCGTCTCCAGGAGGCGGGACCCTGGAGACGGCGAGTGGAACGAAACAGCGAGATCTTGTCCGAAGCGGGGTCAGCGACCGGGCAATCACCGGTCAACTTTCACCGGTCAACTTTCTGACAGATCGACGGGTTCGACGACCAGCATCGGTTTGGCGTCGGGGCCGTCGCCCGGAACGACGCCGACCCGCAGCCCTCCACCGTCGTTGACACGGCCTTCGAGGATCAGTACGGCCGCTCGGTCGCCAATTTGGCGTTGGATCACACGTTTGAGTGGGCGGGCGCCAAACGCTGGATCGAACCCCTCGTGCGCCAAGAGATTCATCGCCTCGTCGGTGACCTCTAGCGTCAGGCGGCGATCGGCCAGCCGGGACCGCAACCGTTCGAGCTGGATCGTGACGATGAAGCGCAGATCACCCTCGGTCAACGAACGGAATCGAATCATGTCGTCGATTCGGTTGATGAACTCGGGCTTGAAGTGGGCCGCCGGATCGCCGGGCAAGTTCGAGGTCATGATCAGTACCGAGTTCGTGAAGTCGACCGTGCGACCCTGACCATCGGTGAGGCGGCCATCGTCGAGCACCTGCAACAGCACGTTGAACACATCGGAGTGAGCCTTTTCGATCTCGTCGAGCAGCACCACCGCGTACGGGCGGCGCCGGACCGCCTCGGTGAGCTGGCCACCCTCGTCGTAGCCGACATAGCCGGGGGGCGCACCGATCAGGCGGCTGACCGAGTGTTTTTCCATGTACTCGCCCATGTCGATCCGCACCATCGCCCGCTCGTCATCGAACAGGAACTCGGCCAGAGCACGCGCCAGTTCGGTCTTGCCAACCCCGGTCGGCCCGAGAAACATGAACGAACCGATCGGGCGGTTCGGATCGGACAGGCCGGCCCGGCTGCGGCGGATCGCGTTGGACACGGCGATCACGGCCTCGTCTTGGCCGATCACTCGCTCGTGGAGAGAATCTTCGAGATGGATCAGTTTCGCCATTTCCGACTCCAACAGACGAGTCATCGGCACGCCTGTCCAATGCGACACGACCTCGGCGATGTCTTCGGCGTCGACCTCTTCTTTCAACATCCGTTCAGTGCCCTGCAACTCGTCGAGATGGTGGGTGGCGCCTTCGATTCGGCGCTCTAGCTCTGGAACCCGTCCGTATCGAATCTCTGCGGCGATATTGAGGTCGGTCTCGCGTTCGAGCTGGGTACGCAGCTGCTCGAGCTCTTCTTTGAGGTTGCGGATCGCGTCGATCGCCTGCTTTTCGCCCTCCCAGTGCCCCTTCATACGGGCCAGTTCGACATTCAGCTCGGCGAGCTCGGTATGGAGCACCTCGAGCCGGTCTTGCGAAGCCCTGTCGCTTTCCTTTTCGAGCGCTACTTGCTCGATTTCGAGCTGAAGGATGCGACGCCCCACGACGTCGATCTCGGTCGGCATCGAATCGATCTCGATCCGAAGCTTGGAGGCCGCCTCGTCCATCAGGTCGATCGCCTTGTCGGGCAAGAACCGATTGGTCAGGTAACGATTTGACAACACGGCGGCGCTGACCAATGCCGAGTCTTGGATGCGCACACCATGGTGGACCTCGTAGCGCTCTTTCAGTCCGCGCAAGATGCCGATCGTGTCCTCGACTGAGGGTTCGCCGACATACACCTGCTGGAAGCGGCGCTCGAGCGCCGGATCCTTCTCGACATACTTGCGATACTCGTCGAGTGTGGTGGCACCGATCATTTTCAGCTCGCCACGCGCCAGCATCGGCTTGATCATGTTGCCGGCGTCCATCGCACCCTCTGCGGCGCCGGCGCCAACGATCGTGTGCAACTCGTCGACGAACGTGATCACTTCGCCGGCAGCGTCGGTTATTTCCTTGAGCACCGCCTTCAAGCGCTCTTCGAACTCGCCCCGGTACTTTGCCCCGGCCAGCATCGCCCCGATGTCGAGAGCGATCAGGCGCTTGCCCTTGAGACCCTCTGGCACGTCTCCGTCGGAGATACGACGGGCCAGCCCCTCGACGATCGCAGTCTTGCCGACACCAGGCTCGCCGATCAGGACCGGGTTGTTTTTGGTTCGCCGCGACAACACCTGGATCACACGACGGATCTCGTCGTCGCGACCGATGACCGGATCGATTTTGCCGTCGGCGGCACGCGCCGTGAGGTCTTGCCCGTACTTATCGAGGGCGGCAAACTTGTCTTCGGGGTTCTGATCGGTAACGCGGTGGCTGCCGCGCACATCGCGCAATACGGTGAGCAACTCTTCGGCGCCGACGCCGAGCCGATCATTCATGGCGAGCAGTAGGTGCTCGACGGACAAGTACTCATCGCGAAGGTCTTTGCGGTACTGCTCGGCACGGTCGACGGCGGCGTTGAGTTGGCGCCCTATGTGGGGGTCGGAACCACCGTGGGCCTGGGGCAGTTTGTCGACTGCTGCCAAAGCACGATCGCGCACCATGCCGGGTGACTGTCCGAGCTTGGCCAGCACCGTGGCCACGACGGTGCCGTCCTGGCTGGTGAGCGCCACCAATAGGTGGTCAGGAGTGAGCTCAGGATTGGATTTCGCCTTGGCTTGATCGATCGCGGCGGCGAATGCCTCTTGAGTCTTGACCGTCCAGGTTTTTGGATCGAACGCCATGGCGTGAGCGTATCACCGCGGAATCCTGATACACTATGGCTCAGGTTTTATGAGTGGGTAGGATCGGTCGAGACCGCCGCCTCGAGTCTGCAAGTCGGGGGTTAATCGTTGGTCGGCACCGAAACATCGATCGCCAACGCTGTACCCGAGTTTGCATACCCGGCGGCATCGATCGACTCGAAGAACGCCACCACGCTGGGATCGGTCGCGGTAGCAACGCGCGCGACGTAGTTGGCGGGATGATGGCCGAGGCCCCGTCCACCACCCCTGAAAACATCAACGATCTGATGATCGGTGACCTGATCGACCCCAGGTTCGATACCGAACATGTCGGACAGCCCGTCGGCCACCACGTGCAGCCGGCCAGTCGCCAGGCCGGCCCCGGCCTGGGCGATCGAATCGGCACTGCCGACCAGATACGAAACCCCGTCGCGGGCGGCCCCGGCCGCGTGGTAGGCCACCCCACCGAGATGCGCGAACGCACCACGCCGATCAAGATCGAACACCATGTCGATGAATCCCTTGCTCTGCTCGACCAAGCCAGTGAGATGACCGTGCCCGATCGCCTCGGCGATCACCGCCGCGTCTAGGTGGTTCTGAAGCACCAGCACCTCGGTGCCGGCATCGACGTGGGGCAACTGAGGCTCCGAGTGGTAGCCGGCAGCGACAACGTGGGTGACATCGAACCCGGCCGACCCGTTGAACCGCGGATCGGCAG
This sequence comes from uncultured Ilumatobacter sp., assembly GCA_937919625.1. GTDB lineage: Bacteria > Actinomycetota > Acidimicrobiia > Acidimicrobiales > Ilumatobacteraceae > Ilumatobacter. The sequence goes on along the minus strand of CALFRK010000081.1, from coordinate 10,127 downwards.
CAAGGTCGAGGGCCGTATCAGCACCAAAGCTGTGTCCGACGATCATCAACTCCGCCCCTAGAGGAACGCCGGCCGCGATCAAGCCGTCCCACACCATCTGGGCGTACCGGTTATCGGCAACCGACGTCGACAGTGACGACCGGTAGGCGTACTGATCCATGTCGCGGACCGTCCGATGTCGAGTGTCCAAGCCCAGATCGGGAAGAACCAGATCGGTGACACCCGGCAACACCACCACGTAGCGCCCATTCGATATTCGCACCAACTCGAATTCATCCTTGCGAATCTGAGTCTCGTCGCTGGTGTCAGCCAGGGCCCGGATCACGAGGTTGCGCCCACGTTCGTCGGCACTCGACCCAAAGATCGCAAACGGTGACCGGACATCGACGTCGAACGTTTCGCCGGCATCGCCGTACCGCGACGAAAACGAATAGCTCGCCCACGAAGCAGTACATGCATTCGACAACGAGAGTTGGGCGTGCTCGCCGGCCTGACGCCGCAACCGGTCGATTGTGAACGCATCGACATTGCCGAATCCGTCGGACGATTCGGCACGATCGGCGACCAGCCGAACGAACGAGGCGTTTACCCACAGTTCGGTGCTGGCCGCTGCAATTTCGTGAAGCGCCGATAGCGACACACCACTCAGCTGGAGCTTGGAGAAGTCGCCCTCCAAGTCGAACTGAGTACGGAACCAGGCGTCACCCCGTTCGGCCCACGACGACGTCGCCCGTCGAGCCCGGTCGGTGTCTAGCCAGAATGCGCTCACAGCTCGACCCACGAAGCCGGACGGATCGGGTAGCCATGCCGCAGCTGCTCGACCAGGGTCAACCGGCGATAGCGCCGGACGGCGTTGACGTATTCGGCGCACACTTCAGCGCGGCTGTCACAGACCCAAGCGACCCGACGCAAATCCTCCCCGGCGGTTGCGAGATGTTTGTGCGTTCGGTGGATCGATTCAGAGACGGAAGCGCTGACCGGGCCGTCGCTGACGAAGCTGGCCACCCACCCGCCGACTGCGCCGGCCTCGCGCAACAGATTTTCGGCGATCGACCGATAGCGCCGTCCCGCATCTCGGTACTCGGCTGCTGTGGGCACGAGGTCGAGCGTAAGAACGCCATCGACGAAGCAACATGGGGAGAACTCCCCCGACGGTGGGGGTCGCTGAGCTACTACTCGTGCAGTTTGTCAACCGAGCTGTTCGGGGCTCAACGCGTACAGGTCGTCGGCCGACGCCAATACGGCCGGCAAGAGGCCGTGCACGGCGGGCAGGATCTGCTCGCCGAAGAACCGGGCGCTGGTCAACTTGGCCGACCTGAATCCCTCGTCGTCGCCGGCCCCGGCATTGACGGCGAGCGCCGCCTTGGCGAGAAGGCCTGCACACACGGTGGTACCGAGCAACCGCAAGTACGGCGCCGATGCCCCCAACAACGAGCGCGGGTCGGACGCAGCGATGCCGACGAGGTGTGTGGTTGCCTCGCGCGCTGTCTCGACCGCCATCGCCAACCGAGCTCCGAAGTCGGCGAGCTCGTCGACCTCCGCCAACTTGACCGCCCGTGCGTCGAACTCGTCGAGCAGGTCGGTGACGACGGCACCCCCGCGGATTCCCAACTTGCGCCCGACCAGATCGGCGGCTTGGATGCCATTGGTGCCCTCATAGATGGCAGCGATCCGGGCGTCGCGGTAGTGCTGGGCGGCACCAGTCTCTTCGACATAGCCCATCCCGCCGTGGACTTGCACGGCAAGCGAGGTCATCTCGTTGCAGACGTCGGTGCAGATGCCCTTCGACAGCGGGATCAGCAGATCGGCGAGTTCCTGCCAGCTGCGAGCCTGATCGACATCACCGGCGGCGCGGGCGGCATCGGCGCGGTCGAGGGCGGCGGCGTTGGTGTAGACGAGGCAGCGCATGGCGTCGATCCACGCCCGCTGCGTCATCAGCAACCGGCGCACATCGGGATGGTCGATGATCGGGCTCAAGACGCCTGCCGACGCACCGATGGCGCGTCCCTGGAGGCGATCCTGTGAGTACTGCAAAGCCTGCTGATAGGCCCGCTCGGTGATCGACAGGCCCTGCAAGCCGACCGACAGGCGAGCGTTGTTCATCATCGTGAACATGTTGCGCATGCCCTCTTGCTCGCCACCTATCAGCCATCCGATCGCACCGTCGTAGGACATCACACACGTCGGCGAGCCATGGATGCCGAGCTTGTGCTCGATCGACACACAGTTCGCCTCGTTGCGTTCGCCCAGCGAGCCATCGGGATTGACAAGGAACTTCGGCACGAGGAACATCGAGATCCCCTTCGTGCCGGGGCGCGACCCAGGCGTGCGCGCCAGTACGAGATGGATCAGGTTGTCGGCGCAGTCGTGTTCGCCCCACGTAATGAAGATCTTCTGCCCGGTGATCCTCCACACATCGTCGCCGATGTCGCTTGCCGGAACGGCCTTGCTACTGACGGCGCCAACATCCGAGCCCGCCTGTGGCTCGGTGAGATTCATCGTGCCGGTCCACTCGCCGGTCAACATCTTCGGGAGATAGACCGCCCGCTGCTCGTCGGAACCGTGGGCGTGGATGGCGTCGATCGCTCCTTGTGTCAAGAGCGCACACAGCGAGAACGCCATGTTGGCGCTGGTGAGCATCTCCTGCACCCCGATCGCCGAGATCCACGGGAAGTCAGCACCGCCGTAGTCGGCGTCGAACGGCATCGCCCCAAACCCTGAATCGACCCACTTGGCATACGCCGGCGGGAAGCTGGGAGGAGTGACGACCGAACCGTCGGGGTGCCATTTGGCTCCGATTCTGTCGCCGTCGCGGTTGGTCGGGGCGACGACCTCGGCCATGAATCGACCGACCTCGGCCAGCACTTCATGAATAGTTTCGGCGTCGACATGACCGAAGCGGGCGGTCGAGACAATGCCGTCGAGATCGGCCACGTGATCCATCACGAATCGGATGTCGCGGAGGGGGGGTGCGTAATCGTCCACCTCGACAGGCTGCCACACCGACCCAACACGAAAATATTTGGGTTAAGTGCCCGTCACCCTCTCCTGCTATGTTCTCCCCATCAACAACCAGGTGCCATCGGTCACAACGAGCGGCGGACACCTGATCGGGGACATCTTGGGCATCGCGAGGGGATGACATGACGCTAACCGAGCAATCAAAACCAGCCGCCTCAGGCGCAATCGAAGTGACCACGGTCGCCTCGTTGGCGCGCGATTGGGCGGCCCGCACCCCGAACCAGATCGCCATGCGCGAAAAAGACTTCGGGGTCTGGAAGGAATACACCTGGGGCACCACCTGGGATCTGATCGAGACGGCCGCCCACGGCTTGTTGGCGCTCGGGGTCGAGCCTGGCGACCGTGTCTCCATCCACGCCGAGGATCGCCCCGAATGGATCATCCTCGACCTCGCCGCCGTCGCCGTGCGCGGCATCACTGTCGGGTTCTATCCGACCAATCCTTCCGCCGAGGTTCGGTACCTCCTCGCAGACAGTGGCGCCTGTGTGCACTTCGCCGAAGACGAGGAGCAGTACGACAAGGTCGAGGGGGTCGGGCGAACCGCCGTGCCCGACGTGCGCAGCATCATCTTCGTAGAGCCTCGCGGCATGGTCGGCAAGCCCGACGAACGGCTGCTGTTCTGGGATAACTTCCTCGATCTCGGCCGGCAACACAAGGCCCAGCATCCGACTGCAGTGGCCGACCGCATGGCCGCCGCTCGGCCCGACGACGTGATGACGCTGGTCTACACGTCGGGCACCACCGGCCCTCCCAAGGGGGCAATGCTCACCAATACGAACGCCGCCTTTTGTATCGACAAGATCGTGAACTCCGGTGAGCGCGTTCCCGGTGGGCCGCCGAATCCCAAGGATCAGATCGTCACGTATCTGCCGTTGTGCCATGTCGCCGAGCGGATCTTCTCGACCTGGACCATGGTCGGCGCCGGACCGGTACTCAACTTCGCCGAGTCGATCGAAACGGTCAACGACAACCTTCGTGAGGTGCAGCCCACGATCTTCTTCGCCGTGCCCCGAATCTGGGAAAAGCTCCACGCCCTCTCACTGATCCGAGCCAACGACGCCAGCTGGTTCAAGCGCAAGGTGCTCGCCATCGGTCTCGGTCTGGCCAAGCGGATCGGCAGGATCAAGGTCGCCAACGACGGCAACCACACCATGCAATCTCGGATCCTGGCTGCGATCGGCTGGGTGATCATCTTCCGCCCGATGCGCGAGCGACTTGGGCTGCGGCGCTGTCGGTACGCCAGTTCTGGTGCGGCCGCAATCGCACCGGAAGTGCTCGAGTTCTTCATCGGGCTAGGTGTGCCCGTGTTCGAACTTTATGGCATGACTGAGAACGCTGCCGTCGCCACTGCAAACTTCGTCGGCCGCATGAAACTCGGCACCGTCGGCGAGCCGTACCCCGGTATCGGTCTCCGGATTGCCGAGGACACCGGCGAGATCCAGGTCAAGCACGAAGGCGTCTTCGTGGGGTACTGGAACAAGCCTGACAAGACCGCCGAAACGATGACGGACGACGGCTGGCTGATGACCGGTGACGTCGGCGAGTGGGTCGACGGCACCCACGTCCGCATCATCGACCGGATCAAGCACATCATCATCACCTCGGGCGGCAAGAACATTTCGCCATCGGAGATCGAGAACAGCCTTAAGACATCGCCCTACGTGAACGAGGCAATGGTGATCGGTGAGGGTCGCAAGTACCTCACCGCCCTGATCGGCATCGAGCTCGACACCGTCGGCGACTGGGCGCTACGCCGCAACCTCGCCTACACCACCTACCGCGACCTGTCTGAGAAGCCCGAGGTGATCGAGCTGATCGAGCTGATCGTGCAAGCGACGAACGAGAAGTTCGCCAGGGTCGAAAATGTTCGCAAGTTTGCGTTGCTCCCGAAACAACTCGATCATGAGGACGGCGAATTGACCGCAACCCAAAAGCTCAAGCGGACCGCCATGCTGGACACGTTCGGCGATCTGGTGGAGTCGCTGTACTGATGGCCAAGCTCAACTTCGACGCATCCGAACCCAGCCACCTGGTTGGATTGTCGATCGTCGTCGGGGGCGCGATCTTCAGTGCCTACGAACTGGCGACGGGGGCCGACATCTACGCCACCACGCTGCTCAAGTCGCTCGCACTCGGATCGGTGTACGCCTTGATCGCGTTAGGAACGGTGTTGATCTTCAAGGCGACCGAGGTCATCAACTTCGCCCAGGGAGCGATGGCGATGGTGGGCGTATTGTTCATATCGTTCATGGTCGCCGACGGAAACCTACCGATCGTCGGGTTCTTCTGGGAGATCCCAAATCCGATCTACGAGCTGGGCGGGCCCGAGTGGATCAAGTGGTTCCTCAGCGTGATCGTGGCGCTGGTGTTCGCAGCACTGCTCGGCTTGCTGATCGAGCGGCTGGCGATCAGGCCGATGATCGGCGAGCCTCTGTTCTCGGTGGCGGTCATCACGCTCGGGCTCGAGATCGCGCTTCGCGTGCTCGCCAACGACACGGTGAAGATCAACTTTCGTTCCGTCGACGCCCCCTGGGGCAACGGCGGGTTCAACATCGGTGACGGCTTCGTGAACTGGTCCTACTTCGCGGCGATGATCACCGCCGCCATCGCATTCGTCGCCGTGTTCTTCTTCTATCGCTCCCGGATGGGCATCGCCATGCGGGCCGTCGCCCACGACCAGGAAGCGGCGATGGCACAGGGCATCAATATCGGTCGGGTGTTCGCGATCGCCTGGGGCGCCGGCGCCGTGTTGGCCGCCATGGGTGGGTTGTTCGCCACGCAGCCACCGGTCAAACAGACCGGGGCGGTCGATACCGATGTGGCGCTGGTCGCCTTTCGGGCTCTGCCCGCCGTGATCCTCGGTGGGCTCGACTCGGTACAGGGTGCCCTGCTCGGTGGCCTGATCGTCGGCACCGCCGAGATTTACGCCGGTCAGTACCTGAGCGGTCAAACGGCCTGGCTCGGATCTGGGTACCCCTTGATCGTGCCCTACTTCGTCATGATCATCGGGCTGCTGGTCCGACCGTACGGCCTGTTCGGTACGCCCGAGATTCGGAGGGTCTGATCGTCATGCAGCCCAACTCCACATCCAACGCAACACCCGTTATCGCTCGGCAGGAGGCCTGACACATGTTCCTGCGACCGAATCTTTACACCTCGTACGAGGCAGAGGTCCAGATCCTGCCGACCTACACCAAGAAGGTCCTGGCAGCGATCGGCATCATCTTGTTGCTGCTGATCCCGTTCGACATCCCGCTCATCACGTCGGCAACCGACCTGCCACTGCTGCGCAACATCCCGGTGATCTCGAACGGCATTCCACCGCTTCGATTTCTCGGTGACAACAGCTGGCTGCGGGTGCTCGACGAGGCGCTGATCTTCGGGATCGCCGCGCTTGGCATCAACATCTTGACCGGCATGGCCGGGCAGGTCTCGCTAGGTCACGCCTTCTTCATGGGCGTCGGTGCCTATTCGGGCGCCGTACTCGGCGGCGTGTCAACCAGCAGTGTGTGGGGTTGGAACCTACCAATCTGGATCTGGCTGCCTGGCGCCGGCATCGGTGCCGCCCTGGTCGGGATCGTCGTGTCGCCGGTGGCAGTCCGGCTTCGGGGCCTCTATCTGGCGATCGTCACACTCGGCCTGGTGTTTCTCGGGATCCACATGTCGAACACCACCTGGGGCAGGCACATCGCAGGTGACCCCGGCTTGGGCCGCGACTTCCCCAAGTACGACATCCGGCTCTGGAAGGAAGAGGCCCCGCTGATCACGATCAATGACGACGGCAAATGGTTCGGCTTCCTCGACGTCACCGACAATCAGAAGAAGTATCTGTTTCTGGCAGTGTTGTTCCTGGTCTTCATCCTGCTCGCCAAGAACGTCGCTCGCACCCGCACCGGCCGCGCCCTGCAAGCAATCCGCGACCGCGACATCGCGGCCGAGGTGATGGGTGTTCCCGAGTTCAAGTACAAGCTGATCGCGTTCGCCACCAGCTCGTTCTTCGCAGGCATCGCCGGTGCCCTGTTCGCCTCGTTCGCCGGCAAGTTGCCTGCTAGTCAGTTCAGCCTGGCGTTGTCGGTCGAGTTCATCGCGATCTTGCTGATCGGCGGCGTCGGCACAGTCAGCGGCACCGTGATGGGTACCTTCTTCGTGGTGCTCACCCCGAAGTTTGTCGAATCGTTCACCGAATGGCTGGCCGACAAGACCGACGGTGGCGGCGTCAGCGCCAAGTTGGCGGAGGTCGTTATCTCGACGGGCCCCGGCAACCAGGGCCCGATCTCGTCGGCGATCCAAACACCGGGTTATCCACTCAATGTTTTCGACTGGAACCTGGTGCTGTACGGAGTGCTGATCATCCTCTTCTTGATCTTCGAACCGCTCGGTCTGTACGGCATCTGGATCAAGATCCGCAACTACTGGAAGCGGTGGCCATTCAGTTACTAATTCGTTGCGTCGGTCCGATGGCTGGCGTCACCGGCGTCCACCCGCGATACTCGTGGACGTGAACAAGATGCGGGTGTCGAATCCGGCGCCTTCCAAAACCCATACACAGGGGGAACCAATGAGAAAACTGACCAAAGGGATCGCACCATTCCTGGCGCTCGCTCTCGTAGCGGCCGCATGCGGTGGTGATGACGACGACACTGCGACCACGGACGCACCCGCTGCAACCGACGCACCCGCTGCAACCGACGCACCCGCTGCAACCGACGCACCCGTCGCGACCGACGCACCCGATGCGCCCGACACGACCGATGCACCGGCGGTAACCTCGCCGCCACCGGCCGCCGAGATCCTGACCGACTTCGGCGTCGATGACGACGTGATCCGGGTCGGCCTCAACGCCGACCTCTCGGGCATCTTCGCTCCGCTCGTGACGCAGATCGTCGCCGGCCAGGAGGCCTACTGGGATATCGTCAACGACAATGGCGGAATCGCAGGTCGTCAGGTCGAACTGGTGATCAAGGACAGCGGCTACGACGTTCCGACCCACCTCGAGAACTACGCCGAAATGGCCGACGAGGGCCCCGATGGCGTCATCATGTTCAGCCAGTCGACCGGCTCGCCCCATACCGCAGCCACCACAGAATCGTTGGTCAAGGACAACCTGCTGGCGATCCCGCTGTCGTGGTACTCGGGCTGGGCGGAACCGACCCAGCTCGGGTCGAACGTGATGGAGCTGTACACCAGCTACTGCCTGGAGGCGATGAACGGGGTCGAGTACCTCGCCGGCGAGAATAGTGCCACAACCATCGGCATTGTTTCGTTCCCCGGTGAGTACGGCCAGGACGGCGCCCAGGGTGCCAAGAAGGCCGCCGAAGCACTCGGCCTCGAGGTCGTCTACGACGGCGAAGGTGCCGTGGTGCCTGGTTCCGACCAGACGCCGGTGATCACCGAGCTCGTCGCAGCCAACCCCGACATCGTATGGGCGACCCTGAACCCAGGAACGCTCGCCGAGATCCTCGGCGGCGCCTACCAGCAGGGCCTACGAGCCACCTGGTCGGGCAACTCGCCATCGTGGAACTACCAGCTGCTCGCCACCGACCTCGGCCCGATCGCCGACGAGGTGTATTGGCACTCGACGTACACCGCCCTGTGGGGCGCCGTCGACTCACCTGGTATGACTGCGATGATCGAGGGCATGCGGGCCAAGCAGCCTGACGCCGTGCTGTCGGACAGCTACATCGTCTCATGGACAGAAGGTATGGCCACGCAGGCCGTGCTCGAACAGGCCGCCGCCAACGGCGACATGACTCGCGCCGGCGCGGTCGCTGCACTCCAGGACGTGCAGGTCGACTTCCAGGGCCTGGCCCCGGATCAGACCTGGTCGGGTGCGCCGAACGACTACATCGTTCGCGAGTCGTACATCTACGACGTCGACATCAGCAAGTTCTCGGCGGGTGCCACCGTGTCGGAAGAGGGCGGCACGGGCTTCACCCTGCTGACCGGTCCGTACGTCGGTGAAATCGCCGGAAACTACGACTTCCAGGAAGCCTGCTTCAAGGCGGGCTGACCGCACACAGGTCAGTACTACGGTGAATCGTGGGGGTGGGGTTGCGACCCCACCCCCACGACATCACCGCCCGAATCACTGAAATAAAACCCACTGAACAAAGAGGGACGGAGCAAGCAAGGTGCTGGAACTCGCCAACGTCGAAGTCGTCTACAACGAGGTGATCCTGGTCCTGCGTGGCCTGTCGATCGAGGTACCCGACGGCCAGATCGTTGCGCTGCTCGGCGCCAACGGGGCCGGCAAGACGACCACCTTGCGCGCCATCTCCGGTCTGCTCGACAACCACAACGGCGAGATCACCAAGGGCACCGTCACCTACAACGGCGAGGTCATCAACGGCAAGAAGCCGAGCGATATCGTGCTCTCCGGAATCACCCAGGTGATGGAAGGCCGCCGCGTGTTCGGCGAGCTCACCGTCGACGAGAACCTCATCTGCGGTGGCATCACCATCAAGGATCGCGCCCAAACCGACGCCGCCTACGAACGGGTGATGGACCTGTTCCCGCGTCTGGCCGACCGCCGCAAGTCAGTCTCCGGGTACCTGTCGGGTGGTGAGCAGCAAATGCTCGCCATCGGCCGTGCCCTCATGGCCAGCCCGAAGTTGCTCGTGCTCGACGAGCCGTCACTCGGGCTCGCCCCGAAACTGATCGAGCAGATCCGTGACATCGTCGTCGACATCAACAAGCAGGGCACGAGCGTTCTGCTGATCGAGCAGAACGCGATGATGGCACTTTCGATCGCCAACTTTGGCTACATAATGGAAACCGGCAAGATCGTGATGGACGGTGACGCCAAGAAGCTGCTGGCCGACGACGACGTCAAAGAGTTCTACCTCGGCCTGCACGGCGACGAGGGCGAGCGCAAGTCGTTCAAGGACGTCAAGCACTACCGCCGCCGCAAACGGTGGGCATCTTGAGGAAGCGAAGGACCCCATCATGACCGTTTCTGCTCGGGGGCTGCGCCCCCGCACCCCATCATCATCCGGCTCGCTGGCGCTCGCTCGGCCGATCGCTCACGGCATTCCGATCAGGACCGAGGAGTCATCATGACCGTTTCTGCTCGGGGGCTGCGCCCCCGCACCCCATCATCATCCGGC
>CALFRK010000080.1 GCA_937919625.1 uncultured Ilumatobacter sp. | reverse complement strand
GGCAAAAGCGGCGTCGATCACGTCTTGTTTGATCTGGTCTTCGTCTGGTGGGGCTGACGTCGCCGTCGTGGTCGGTTCGGCGGGCAGGGTTTGCGGAGCCGTTTGCGGAGCAGGTTCGGTCGTCGGCGAAGTCGTCTCGGGTGTCGTCGCAGCGACTGTGGCCGAGGTGGTCGGTGACGGGGCAGGCGTGGTATCCAGCGACGCGTCGTCGTCGCCCGAGCAGGCCGCCAACACCAACGACAAGGCCGCCGCCACCGCCAGCCGGCGAACGGTCATCGGCGAGGCCCGAATCGAAGCGGTAACACCGTGATCGGTGCCAGCACGACGAATCGCAGCATGATCGGCGACACCACGATCAGTCACGATGCCACCTTTCGGCCACGGGGTTCGGTCAGGTACACGTCGATCACCCGATCGTAGCCAACTCGTGGTCCACCACGAAGGGGCAGGACTCCCCCACCCCGCCGCATCAGCCGCCACCTCGGCAAGTGGTCGTGGGGCCTGATCAGGGCCTTCTCGCCGGTCGCCATACGACCGTAGCAGCTGAGTTCGTCACCCTTGCTGGCAACCTGCTCGATGCACGACAACGAGAGGCCGGCCCGATCACCTCCACCGATGGTGTTGACGGCGATCGTCGCCCCGGTCGCCAGCAGTGCAACAGCCACGTCGATTCGGCGGGTGGCGGTTCCGGCTATCCCCCGAGGTACGACGCTCGTAGCTCGGGATTAGACATCAAGGCAGCGGCGGTGTCGTCGAGCACGACACGGCCGGTCTGAAGCACCCACCCACGGTCGGCGATCGACAGTGCCATGTTGGCGTTCTGCTCGACCATGAAGATCGCGACCCCACTCTCGTGGATCTGCTGGATCAGCTCGAAGTTGGTCTGAACGAGGGCAGGAGCGAGCCCCATCGACGGTTCGTCCATCAGCAACACTCGTGGCTGAGCCATCAGGGCACGGCCCATCGCCACCATTTGCTGTTCGCCGCCCGAAAGGGTGCCTGCACGCTGTGAGAGGCGTTCGCTGACTCGTGGGAACATCTCGTAGATCCGTTCCAAGTCGCGAGCGATGCCGTCGCGGTCGTTGCGAAGATAGGCGCCGAGCTCGAGGTTTTCTTTGACCGAGAGTCGCTTGAACAACCGGCGGTTCTCGGGAACCATTGTGACGCCACGTTGCACCCGGTAGCTGGTCGGCTTGGCGGTGACGTCCTCGCCATCGAGCACCACCTGGCCCGTGGTGGGCTTTACCATGCCGAGCAACGTCTTGAGCGTCGTCGACTTGCCGGAGGCGTTGCCACCGAGCAGGCAGACGAGTTCGCCCGGATAGATCGCCAGTTCGATATCTTTGAGAATGTGGACCGGCCCATAGTGGGTGTTGATACCACGCAGCTCGAGCAGCGGAACGACATCGGATGCGGGGGGGTTCATTTCTTCTCCACTGGTCGGCCAAGGTACGCCTCGATGACTTGCGGGTCGGACGAGACTTCATCAAAGCTGCCCTGGGCAATCGTCTCGCCGTGGTCGAGCACGACGACCCGATCGGATACGTCGCGCACGACATTCATGTCATGCTCGATGATCACGATCGTGAACCCCCATTCGCTGCGCAGACGGCCGATCAGCTTGGTGAGTTCTTCGGTTTCCTTGGGGTTCATGCCGGCCACGGGCTCGTCGAGCAGGAGTAGCCGCGGTTGGGTTCCCATTGCTCTCGCGATCTCGAGTCGGCGACGGTTCGCATATGACAGCACATACGCCGGCTGATCGAGACGGTATCCGATCAGTCTCGATCCGAAGAACGAGAGGACCTCGTGGGCTCGCTCTCGGATCTCTTGTTCTTCTTGCCGGAACGCCTTGGTATTGAGCAGTGCGCCGAAGGCACCCTGCTTCGTGCGGCAGTGCTGTGAAACCATGACGTTTTCGAGCACGGTCATGTTGGCGAAAAGCCGCACATTCTGGAACGTGCGGGCGATCCCGAGGGCCGTGATGGCACTCGGATCGAGTCCGACGATCGAGCTGCCCTCGAACAAGATGTCGCCCGACGTTGGATGCACGAGACCAGTGATCGTGTTGAAGAATGTGGTCTTGCCGGCGCCATTCGGGCCGATGACCGACACGATCTCGCCTTCGTCGACGTGGAAGTTCAAGTCGTTCATGGCGGAGAGACCACCAAACACGACGCCCAGGTTTCGGATATCGAGGAGTCGATTCATGACGGCACCTCGGATCCTGCGCCGTCCGAATCAATTTCATCCTGGGCGGCTACTTGGGATTTGATCCACGCATCTTGGGTCAGCTCGTCGCCATGAAGTTCGCGACTACGGCGGACGTTCGGCAGCAGACCCTCTGGCCGCTTAAGCATCATCCAGACGAGCAAGGCACCATAAATCAGCAGTTTGTACTCGGCCAGCTCTTGCAGGAGACCGGGTTGGCTGGGGCCGCCAAGCACGCCGATCAGCACGGCAGCGCCGACCATGACACCCGCGATGCGGCCCATGCCACCGACGATCACGATCACCAAGATGATCACCGACACAAGGATTTCGAACGATGACGGAAAGATCGAGCCGACCTTGGCAGCGAAAATGGCGCCGCTCAACGAGGCCAAAATCGCTCCGGTCACGAACGCCATCAGCTTCGCGTTGACCGTGTTGATCCCCATCGCCTCGGCAACACTCTCGTCTTCGCGAATGGCCATCCATGCCCGCCCGAGGCGCGAACCCTCGAGCCGCCATGACACATAGATGGCGAACGCGCAGAACGCCATCACCAAGTAAAACACGGCCCGAGGGTCGGTGCCTTTGACGTTGGCGAGCCCGGCTACCTGAACTCCGGGAATGTTGGTGATGCCCTGCGCCCCGCCGAACATCGGTGATAGCCAGTCGGAAAGGAACAACAGACGGATGATCTCGCCGAACCCCAAAGTGACGATCGCAAGGTAGTCGCCGCGCATCCTGATTACCGGTGCTCCGATCAGCAGGCCGACGATCGCGGCTACCACGACCACGATGAAAATCGCGACGAACCACGGGAGCTCCGGCGTTAGCCAGGGAGAGTTTGGCGAAGTGAGAACGGCAGCGGTGTATCCGCCGACTGCGAAGAACGCCACGTAGCCGAGGTCAAGAATTCCGGCGAGGCCGACGACGATGTTGAGGCCGAGCGCGAGCAATAGGAACAACCCAACATTTGCCAACAACTCGTTCATGATGCCACCGAGCACCATTGGCAGCAGAATCAGTGCGAGTATCCCCAGCCCCACCTTCAGGCGTGATCGTGCATCGCCGAACGAGTTCAGGATCGCGGCGCCGGGCGTGAAGCCCGATGCCGCGGGTGGCGCCTGCGATAACCGCGTCAACCGACGTTGCTGGAGCTGTTGCGACCCGTACAACGCGACCGCCGCGATCGCTCCGGTGATAACACTGCCCTTGATGGTCAGGCCGCTGGTCTTGCTGTAAATGCCATCAGATACAAACTCGAGTCGGAGACCTTGGAGAAGGTCGGTCGCCGCGGTCTCGAGAAACGAAATGCCGACAACTGCGACGACGATCACCATGATGAAGCGACGGATTGTGGCGGGCAACAGGTGCAGCCCGGCGCCCGCCGCCCCAGACAGGCCACCGATCACGACCCAGATCATCACGCCGAAACCGAGGCCATTGCCGAAGGTGATGAACTCGAGCAACTGCGGGCTCCAGTTGAGCAATGGATCGCGCAGATCGAAGTTGTCGATCAGGATCCCGAGGATCCCGAGCAGCAGACCGCCGCCGGCGCCGACGATCGCTCCTTCTGCCACGTCGGAGGCACCGCGTTTTTGAGCGACCATGCCTTCGAGCACGACTTGCTTGGTCACGACGTATCCGAACATGACAGGAACCCATGCAAGCGAGGCGTACCCGCGGCTGAGGATCGGTTCGATCAGCGCTCGCGAATTGAGCTTGACCGGCATGCCGATCAAGGAAATGAACACCAGCCCAAGACCACACAGCGCCGCTGTTTGGGCAAGCCGCTTGATGCTGGGCGACCACGTGGCAGCAGTTGGCGCCGCCATTGAATGGGCAGTGTCGATAGTGCTCACGTGCGGTCCTCCGCTGAGAGTCGTTCACCGAACAAACCTGACGGTTTGAACAGCAAGACTGCAATCAGCAAGACGAACGCGACGGCGTCCTTGAGCTGTGTCGGGCCCTTTACCCCCATTGGTTCGAGCAACAAGAGCGGCCCCAGCGACTCGGCGGTGCCCAGCGACACGCCACCGGCCATCGAGCCTCCGAGGTTGCCTACGCCGCCGACCACTGCGGCGGTGAAGGCCTTGATGCCGGGAAGGAAGCCGGTGGTGGCCACGACCGAACGGAACAGCAGGCCCCACAGAATGCCGGCGACACCGGCCATTGCTCCGCCGATGGCGAAGGTGCGAACGATCGTCTTGTCTACATCGATGCCCATCAGGGCTGCGATTTCCTTGTCTTCGGCGACGGCGCGCATGGCCTTGCCAGTCTTGGTTCGCTCGACGTAGTACCACAACATTGCCATCGACACCCCTGCCACGACAAGCACAAGAATCTTGGTGCCCTCGACTTCGACACCCGGGATCCACAGCAGCGTGCGCCGGGCGGTTAACCACTCGGGCAGTTGCGGGTAGCGCTTTGCGCCCGGCCCAAACAGGCCGATCGCCACATTCTGCAGAAAGAACGAGACGCCGATCGAGGTGATCAGCGGGATCAGCCGAGGTGAGCCGCGCAGAGGTCGGTAGGCAATTCGTTCCATCACGACCGCGGTCGTGGTAGAGACGACGATCGCGATCATGACAGTAAGAAGCAGCGAGGGGATGAAGAAGTCTTCCCAGAGCCCCGCCTCGAACAGCTTTTCGGAGGTAATCCAGCTGGACATTACGGCCACCATGAACACCTCGCCATGCGCGAAGTTGATGAAGCCGAGCACGCCGTAGACCATCGAGTAGCCCAACGCAATCAAACCGTACATGACCCCGAGATTGAGACCGCTGATGATGAGGTCGCGCAATGCTGGACCGGTCAGCCGGTTGGCATCGGGGTTAACCCACGACGCGAACGGATTCGTGGGGTTGATCTGTTGCGCTACGAAGGCAAGCAGCCCAATCACGAGCATTGCGATCAGCACCACGCGGATTCCGGTGAGGAAGCGATCGACGTTTGTACGGCGGACCGCGGACTTCTGTCGAATGGTGGTAGTCAAAACGCGGGCCCCCCGGCGGTTGAATGCGATCTGTTTGCAACTTAGTCGGTCGTGGCGACGGCGCTGCAAAATGCAACCGGTCCTCGCCCACTCGTGGCCGAGCGGATGAGGACCGGTTGAGTTTAGTTAGGTACTGAGTTGGAGATCAGGGTGCGAACTCGAAGACGACGTTCGCCTTGGATGCCTCGATGTCGGCAGACGAATCATGTTTGATGATCGTGATCTTCTGCGAGCCACAGTCGCCAAAATCGTCACAGCTGAGCGTGCCGATCAGGCCGCTGTACCCGCTGGTCGAGTTCAACGACTCGCGGATGCCTGCTCGGTCGATCATCAACGAGCCGTCTTCGACCCACGACGCTGCCTTGACGGCATCGAGCAGGAGCGTTGTGGCATCGTACGAGTGACCCCAGAACGGAGCGGACGGCGGCTCGCCGTACTCGGACTGGTAGGCGGCGAGCACTTCAGCGGCCGTCTTGCCGGTCGACTGGTTGACGTTTTCGCCGAAGCGGACGTCAGGACCAGAGAAGTACATGCCTTCCGACTCGGGGATCTGCAGGAAGCCGTCGACGAGCAGGCCGTCAGCTGCGAGCAGCTGGGTGTTTTCGAGGCCGGCAATACCCGGGGCCTGGGCGGCGATGAAGTCACCGGCAGGCTGGAAGATCGGGAAGAACAGCGCTTCTGGCGAACCCGCAGCAACCTCGGTGAGAACCGGCACCATGTCGGTGTCGTCCTTGCCGACACCAGTGAACGCGGTGACCGTGCCACCGAGCTCCTCGAACGCAGTCGCGAACGCCTGAGCGAGGCCCTGGGTATAGGGGTCGCCGTCGTGGATCGCTGCAGCGGTCGTGAAGCCGAGCTCGTTGAACACGAAATCGGCCATCGCAGCACCCTGGAACAAGTCGTTGTGAGCGGTGCGGTAGTAGCCGACGTTGTAGTTGTCTCCGGCGTTGCCGATCAGGTCGGAGGTGAGCGCCGGTGATGTATTCGACCCGGACAGCATGACGCCACCCGACTCGGAGATCAGCGGGCCAGCGGCGGTAGCGGCGCCGGAGCACGACGTGCCGATGACACCGACGACCTGCTCGTCAGAGACGATGGTCTGTGCCGCAGCCTGGCCACCCTCAGCCGAGCAGAGGTCGTCGAGGCTGGTGCCGGTGGTCACGTCGAAGCCGTTGATCTGGCCGTAGTCGGCGACCGCCAGGATGGTGGCCCTGTCGTTGGGAACACCGAGGAACGCCACGTCGCCGGTGATCGCTTCGAGCGAACGGATTTGGATTTGCTCGCCAGCAGCCACCGTGACGACGCCGAGGCTGCCGTCACCGAGGTGCTCGGCGGCTGGTTCGGCGGCTGGTTCGGCGGCCGGTTGAGTAGTTGGCGCCGTTGTAGCGTCAACGTTTGCACTGTCGTCGTCGCCGCCACACGCTGCAGCAACAAGAGTGAGCGACAAAGCAATGCCGATCACCCCAAGTCGTTTCTGATTTCGTATCACAGTCTCTTCCCCTCAATAGGTACGGGTCTCCCCAATATGTTCCACCGACAGTAGCAACCCCAGGACGCCAAACACGACCCGGGCGACACCCGACGCGCGGTCCAGTTGACATGTTCCCCTGACAGATACCCCTCGAGAGAGTACACCTCGCGGGCTGCAAACCAGGTCCAGCCCAGCGCCAGCGATCGCCGAACTCTCGACTGACAACCATCGGAAATGAGCACCAAACGGGCCCCGGGCCACCCCGCGGCCGTGCTCGACGAGGCGTCGGCAACAACTAAATCGAGCTCGCATCCAGTTACGGCGGGCCCTGACGAAGCCTCTGTCACTCGTTGGATCTGTACATTTCGAAACCGTTCACTTCGGGCCGATTGACCACGGCCTTGATGAGTTCCGCAAATTGCGAAAGGTCATCGCGACGCCCCGACACAGTGAGAAAGACCTTTCGTTCGTCGGCCCGATCTGCGTGACGAGTGTCGTCGAGTGTCAGGGCTTGAATGGTGGCCCCGGTGGACTCGACAGCGCGCAGAATCGGGCCGATCGTTCCGTGGCCAACGTCGTAGCGCACCTCGAGCGACATTATGGCCGACCCGATCCCATCGATTGCCGACCGCAACACCCGCAGCACCACGAGCACGATCAGAACAATGCACAGCGTTCCGCCAGCGAGTTCGTAGTTTCCGGTAGCGAAGGCAACACCCAACGCGCCGCTCACCCAGATCGTGGTTGCTGTCGTCAATCCGTGCACCCCTCCACCGCCATCACGAAGAATCGCGCCGGCGCCGATGAACCCAAGACCGGTCACCACCTGAGCCGCAATCCGCGTGTGATCAACTCCAGCTGACCCGACACCCCAGTCGACGAGGCCTAAAACCGTGAACAACGCGGCGCCGGTCGCCACCAGCGAATGGGTCCGCAGGCCGGCTGGGTGGCCGCGCAACTCTCGCTCGAGACCCACGATCGATCCGGCTACTGCGGCGAGGGCAACCCGCAAGAGCAACTCGAGAGATTCGACTTCCATCGCCAACTCAGCAGCCCGTCTTGTCGATTTGGCCTTGGCAAACGCGCATAGACGTGAGAGGCATGACCCCTGCTTTCTGTCAGAACCGTCACGGTAGCCGACGTCGCGATGAGAGGCGAAGATCAGAGGCCAAGGGGTGCTCCGCTCAGAAATACCTCCCTGGTGCGACCTCACCAAATCGGCTGT
>CALFRK010000079.1 GCA_937919625.1 uncultured Ilumatobacter sp. | reverse complement strand
CACTCGACTGCCGTGAAGGTGGATCCCCTCCTCACACAAACCGTTGTACACGCCCACGCTTGAGGCGCGGCGCCGGTCACTGCCGTATCGCCCACCGCACCAACTCCGCTTCCACCCGCTGGGCAACTGCCGGCGCGACAGGGTCTGCTACGCGAACTCGAAGCACACCAGCGTGCATCTCGTTGCAGATCATCTCGGCACGATCGCCGCCTCTGCGTACACCCCGGCCACACCATCCGGAGCACCCAACCGCCAGGTCGACACCCGAGTGACGCCAACGCCTGGCCTGCAAAGATCACGCGGACCACCGGCGTGACCGAAGAAGCAACCTGCTCATTATCGAATTCGGTTAGCCCTGCTTCGGTCGACATTAGGGAGGCGCAGGTAGGCCCGCCATCGACTCTCGTGGTCGGCGTAAGAGCCGAGTTTGTCACTGCGATCGGTATACGAACGTCCATCAGGGTTCACGCAGCGCTCACCCGGACGCGCCCCGCAGAACTGGCACGAAAGGTCCGTCGGCGATTTGGCCTGACGGGCGCCAATCGCGTACAGACCATCGGAGACGCGATCGGTCATCGCGTCGGGCAGAGTGACCCCGATGCCGGGCAACTTTGGCTCGCTCATCGGCCTTCCTCCTCACGAACAGGGTGGACACCGACATGCTACGACGTTGACCGATTCGGCTGTGAAAGGCTTGACCGAGGCCGAAACTGGGTAGTACCGGGCGCTCTTACGGCACAAGGTGGCGCTCGGGCCGGTCAGGCTTGTGGCAGCGAGCCGTCGGGGTGGTTCTCGCTCAGCGCGCCGGTGAGGTATCGGATGATGGTGGGTGAGACCGCCTCGACAAGTTCCTCGATCGAGGCGTTCGCGATCGGCGGATACGGCATCACGAGTCTGAGCAGTGCGAGCCCGGCGATTTGGGAACCGACCAGACCGGCCCGCAGCTCTGCGTCGTCGCCCGTGATGCGCTCCATGAGTGGACCCAGCACGGCTGTTCGGAACAGGGCGCTGACCCCGGCGGCCGCATCCGGGTCGGTGACCGCCACCCGGATCAGCACCATGAATCGTTCCGCTATCTCCGGTTCTTGCCACAACTCGAGGACTCCCCCGAGCAGCGACGTGACCGAGAAGTCGGCATCGGTCGGGATCAGCAGGCGAATCACGTCGTCGCTCACCGGGAACTCCAGCGCCGCAGTGAGCAGGTCGTTCTTGTCGTCAAAGAAGTGGTAGATCGTCGCCGGGTCGACCTTTGCGCTCGCCGCTATCGATCGAATCGTGGCTCGCTCGTATCCGCGCTCAGCGAACTCGCGCCGCGCTGCCTGGACGATGCCGCTTCGGCTCGAGTCGTTTCGGCGGCGGCGACCGCGGGGCTTGGCGCTCATCGGGTGGAGCTGACCGCGACCATTGCTTCGTCAAGGGACGCCGGAACTACGGCTAGCTCGGCGTCGATGCGGGCCGAGTGCAGCGTCCGCTCGACCTCCGAGATATCAGCCGCATCAACGCGAATCAGGCGACCCGCCAGCATCACCTCGAGGCCGGCATCGCTGAGTGCAACGAATGCCTCGGGCCATGTTGCGGCGGTCACTTGGACGACAGTGCGGCCGGCGATGATTTCGGCGAGGGTGCCTTCTGCGGCGATCTTTTCGGCTGCCATCAGCACGAGGCGGTCGCATTGTTGTACCTCTTCCATGTAATGCGTGGTGGCGAGTACCCCGACGCCGCGATGTGCTTCCGACCGGATCGCGTCCCAGAGGCGCGCCATCGCCAACGGATCGACGCCCGCCGTCGGCTCGTCGAGCACAATCAGCTGTGGGTGATGACCCAATGCGCACGCGAATGCAAGCTGGCGCTGCCATCCGAGTTCGATCGATCCCACCAATCGATCGGACATTTCTTGCAACTCGTCGTTGAGGTCGATCTGGTCGGCGGAAGTTCCGAATGCAGCAGCGTTGAATGAGACGTTCTCGGTGATGGTCATGTCGAGATACAGCAAGAGCCCCTGCGGGACGTAACCCAGGCGGCGCCTGGACTCGCGCGATGGCGTCGTGCCGAACAGTTGGATATGGCCTTCGGAAGGGGCGAGCAACCCGAGCATCATGAGGATCAGCGTCGTCTTGCCCGCACCGTTGGCACCGAGCAGCCCGACGATCTCGCCCTGGCCGACCGTGACCGAGACTCGGTCGACGGCGGTGAAACTGCCGAACCGGCGCGTGACGTCGCCAGCGGTGAGGAGCGGAGCAGAGTCTGCAGATCGCATTACGACGTTCCTGCCGGATCATAGATTTCGCGTTCATCCAGCAACCGGGCGATGACGACGTCCTCGAAATCTAGGTCCGATTGCGAGAGTCGCGTGCCGTCGCTCGTCAATGGCGACCGACTGGACGAGCTGGTCGAGTTCGTCAACGGTCAGATCGTCGGAGTCGGTCATACCGTCGAGCATGGCCGTCGTCCAGATACGTCTAAGATAAGCCAGGCGTTGCCGGCGACAGATCAGCGTGTGAACGAATGTGATCATTTCGTGATCACGGCCCGAAAACGAATCTGACCAGGGGATGAACCCCCTGGTCAGAATGGTCGGGCTGCCGAGATTCGAACTCGGGACCTCTTGTCCCCCAGACAAGCGCGCTAACCAAGCTGCGCCACAGCCCGTACGAGATTGCGGTACGTATTCGGAGCGTGAGCCTATC